>JAPLKX010000474.1 GCA_026387845.1 Candidatus Hydrogenedentota bacterium
TCGCCATGCTCACCCTCAAAGACCCCCAGAATGAAAGCCGGGGGCTTGCCGACGCGTTCGGAGTCGGGTGCGCCGGAAGGATCATGCAACTTCAGCACGTCCCGGAAGGCTACGTCAACGTCGTCATCCAGACCCTCAAGCGGTTCCAGCCCGTGTCGATCATCCAGCACGAGCCCTACCCCGTCGTCCGCATCCAGCCACTCGAAGACATCCCCGGCGAACCCGACGTCATCGCGCCACTCGCCACCACAGTCAAACGCCAAATGGCACGCCTCATCGAGCTCTCCCCCGACATACCCGAAGGAGCCGCCGGTATCGTCCAAAACATCGAAGACGCCGGGTTTCTGGCCGACCTCGTCGCGGGCAACCTCAACATCTCCACCGAGGAAAAGCAGGCGCTCCTCGGCGCGCTCGACAGGCGCGAGCGCCTCGAAAAGCTCATCCGGGTTCTGGCCCGCGAGGTGGAACTCCTCGAGGTTTCCAACAAGATACAAAGCGACGTCAAAAGCTCCATTGACAAGGGCCAGCGCGAGTTCTTTCTCCGCCAGCAGTTGAAAGCCATACAGGAAGAACTCGGCGAAGGAGAGGCACAACGGCCCGAACTCGGCGAGTACCGCAAAAAAATCGAAGCCCTCGGCATGCCCGAAGAAGCCAAAAAAGAGGCCGAACGAGAACTCACCCGCCTCTCCCAAATGAACGACGCCAGCGCCGAGTATCACGTTATCACAACCTACCTCGACTGGATGACCGAACTGCCCTGGAGTTCATTCACCGAAGACCAACTCGATATCGACCGCGCCGAAAACATCCTCAACGAAGACCATTACGGCCTCGAAAAAGTCAAGAAACGCATACTCGAATACCTCGCCGTCCGCAAACTCAAACCCGACGCCGCCGGCCCAATCCTGTGCTTTTTCGGCCCACCCGGCGTCGGCAAGACGTCCCTGGGAAGGTCGATCGCCCGGGCGCTGGACCGCAAGTTTGTCCGGATGTCGCTGGGTGGCATGCACGACGAGGCGGAAATCCGAGGCCACCGCAAAACCTACGTCGGCGCGTTGCCCGGCAGGATCATTCAGAACATCCGCAAGGCCGGCTCCCGAAACCCCGTGTTCATGCTCGACGAGATTGACAAAGTCGGCGCCGACTTCCGCGGCGACCCTTCTTCCGCCTTGCTCGAGGTGCTCGATCCCGCCCAAAACGACACCTTCACCGACCTCTACCTGGGCGTGCCGTTCGATTTGTCCCGCGTACTGTTTATTGCGACCGCCAACGTCATCGACACGATCCCCTGGGCCCTGCGTGACAGGATGGAAGTCATCGAACTGCGCGGATACACCCTCGAGGAAAAAGTCGAAATCGCCCGCAGGTATCTTGTTCCCCGCCAGATCGATGCAAACGGCCTCACCGGCGACGTCCTCAGCTTCAGCGCGACCGCGCTCAGAACCATCATCAGCAGCTACACGCGCGAATCCGGCGTACGCAACCTCGAGCGCGAGATCGCCAACGTCTGCCGCGGGTGCGCCCGCGAGTACGCACAGGGAAAAACCCAGCCCCGCATCATTAAGCCCGAAGACCTCCACAAGTACCTCGGCCGGGAAAAATTCTTCTACGACGCCGCCGAACGAACCAGCCTGCCCGGCGTCGCCATCGGCCTCGCCTGGACACCCACCGGCGGCGACATCCTCTTCATCGAGGCAACGCGCATGCCCGGAAAAGGAAACCTGATCCTTACCGGCCAGTTGGGCGACGTCATGAAAGAATCCGCACAGGCCTGCCTCAGCTACGTCCGCGCCAACGCATCTAAACTCAACATACCAAACGAAGAGTTCGAAAAAAGCGACATCCACATCCACGTCCCCGCCGGAGCCGTACCCAAAGACGGGCCCAGCGCCGGCGTCACCCTCCTCGCCGCCCTCGTCTCGCTCCTTACCGGCAAGCGCGTCAAGTCCGGGCTCGCCATGACGGGTGAAATCACGTTGCGCGGGCTTGTCCTGCCGGTCGGCGGAATCAAAGAAAAAGTGCTGGGCGCCTCCCGTGCAGGCATCAAAGAAGTCATCCTCCCCGAGCGGTCCCAAGAAGAACTCGAAGACGTCCCCCTGTCCGTAAAACGGAAAATGAAATTCTATTTCGTCAAACGAATGAGCGAAGTGCTCGACATCGCCATCGGAGTCGACGTATAAGCAAAAAACGGGGACTGGCTCGATTTCTTCGGCAGTTTGAAGAAATCGTGCCTGGCCCCGCTTTTCGCGATCAATCCGATCGGTCGGATCCGTCTGATCGGTCGTATCGCTTCTGTTTTATTTTACTGCGACACCAGGCTCGACAGTCCGTCGGGACGCCCCCCGGCTTTTGGGGGGTGTCCCTCTCTTTGTGTCCCTCGCCTTTATTTACTGCGATACCAGGCTCGACAGTTGCAGGATCGGCATGAACAGCGCCACCACAATGCTGCCTACCACCAAACCCATCATCAGGATCAAAATCGGTTCAATCAGGCTCGTCAGCGAGTCCACCGTCGCCTTCACTTCCGAATCATAGAAATCGGAGATCTTCGAAAGCATCTGCTCGAGCGCGCCCGTTTTCTCGCCCACGGCAATCATACGTGTCACCATCGCCGGAAACTGCTCGCTCCGCGCCAGCGGGTCCGCCAGCGTATCGCCGCTCCGGACGCTGTCACCCGCCAGCTTCACCGCCCTTGCGAACACTTCGTTGCCTGCGGTCCGTTCCACGATTTCCAGCGCCTGCAGGATCGCCACGCCGCTGCGCGTCAGCGTGCTGAGCGTCCGCGTGAACCGGCTGATGGACACCTTCCGGATCAGGCTGCCGAACACCGGCATCCGAAGTTTTAACGCATCCATGGTGTACCGGCCGCCCGGCGTCTTCGCATATATCTTGACCGCAATGATCAAGCCTATAACGGCGCCGATGACCACCAGCATCTTCCAGCTTCTCATCCCTTTGCTGGCGTCGATTAGAATCTGCGTCGGCGCCGGGAGATCGCGGCCGAAACTGGCAAAAATCTCCGCAAACTGCGGCACCACCCAGTAAATCAGCCCCGCCGCGATCAACAAGATCATGCTGAACGCCACAACAGGGTACGTCATTGCGCTCTTGATCCGGCGTTTCAGGTCCTCCATCGACTCCATGTAATCCGCCAACTGAAGCAATACGCCGTCCAGATCGCCGCCCGCCTCGCCCGCGCGCACCATGCTCACGTACAAATCCGGGAACGCCCGCGGATACTTCCGCAACGCCTCCGAAAAACTCAGGCCCCCCTCCACATCCTGGCCCAGTTGCGTAATTACGCCGCAAAACGACCCGTTATCCGTCTGCTCGGCAAGAATGTCCAACCCTTGCAGCAACGGCAGGCCCGCACTCACGATCGTCGACAACTGACGCGTGAATATCAGCAATTCGATCGTCTTGACACGCGCGTTGGTCGTTGCGGCGGCTACCTTTTTCGAGCTTTTCGATACTTCCTGGACATTCTCCGCTATCAGTCCCTTCGTCAACAGCATCTGCGCCACCACCTGACGGTTGTCCGCCGCCAACGTGCCCGTTTGACGCTTGCCGTCGCGCCCTTTGGCTGTATATTGGAACATGGCCATAGCTAAAACTCCCCTCTCAATACTCCCATGCCAGCAGTATAGAAACTTTGCCGGTGTTTGACAAGAGTTTTTCTCGGCCCCCATTCCTAACCCTATTCCCGAAAATGCTCAACTGTTGCGTTCAAACCGCCCTGCGCGATAAAATCTCATATTCGCGACGGAGGTCCATATGAGCTACATTGCACAACGAATGGCCTGCATCGACGCCAGCGGCATCCGGAAAGTCTTCGCCCTGGCCTCAAAAATGGTCAATCCCATCAATCTCAGCATCGGCCAGCCCGACTACGACGTCGACCAACCCGTCAAAGAAGTGGCCATCCGAGCCATCCAGGCCGGCTTCAATACCTACACCGAAACCTGGGGAATCAAAGAGTTGCGCGATGAATGTTCCGCCTACTACGAGCGGCGGTTCGGCGTACCCCTTCACAACGTCATGATCACGGGCGGCGTGTCAGGCGGCCTGTTCCTGGGCCTGCTGGCTACAGTCAACCCCGGCGACGAGGTCATCTGCGGCGACCCCTACTTCGTGATGTACAAACACCTGGTCACCCTGCTCGGCGGCGTCAGCATACCCGTCGACACCTACCCCGATTTCAAGCTCAAAGCCGCCAACGTCGAGGCCGCTATCACCCCCAAAACCAAGATCCTCATCGTCAACTCACCCGCAAACCCTACCGGCGTTACCCTCTCCCGCGAAGAACTTGCCGCACTCGCCGATGTTGCCCGGCGCCACAACCTGCTCGTTATTGCCGACGAGATTTATGAACAGCTTGCTTACGATTCCGCGCCCGTAACCATGGCCGGCATGTATGATAACGTCCTGCTGCTCAACGGCTTCTCAAAGATGGCTGGGATGCCCGGATGGCGCATCGGGTTTGCCGCAGGGCCCGAAGAAATCGTACAGCAGATGAACACCCTCCAGCAGTACTCGTTCGTCTGCGCACCCTCGTTTGCCCAGAAAGCCGCCGTCGAAGCACTCCGGCTCGACCATACCCCCAAGACCGACGCCTACAGACGCAAACGAGACATCGTCTACAACGGCCTCAAGAAAAAGTTCAACGTCACCAAACCCGGCGGCGCATTCTACATCTTCCCCGAAGCACCCGGCGGCGACGGCGACGAGTTCGTCACCAAAGCAATAGAAAACAACGTACTCATCATCCCTGGCAGCGTGTTCAGCCAGAGAAAAACCAACTTCCGCATAAGTTTCGCCGCACCCGACGACACCCTCAAGCGCGGCGTCGAAATCCTCAACCGCCTCGCCAACCAGTTATAAAGGCAGCTTAATTTAAGCAACCCTCTCTATCCGCCGCCCCTGCTGTCCCGTCTAACTTCTGATACTAAAGTGGTAACTACTTGTTGCCCCGGCGCTGGCGCAAACACCGGCTCGTCAAACCGCACCGCAAACCCATCCTCACCCGCCCGCACAAGCTCGCACGGCGATGGGTCCCCCACCGACCGTATCTTTCCCGCCAGCCGTTCGCCCCGCGCGTACTTTTCCGGCGCAAGCACGTTGATCTGCCGCGCCCCAACACCCTCCGCCATACCCATTTCCCGATCGCCCACCACCAGCGTGTTCGTTTCCGGCACAATCCTCAAAACGTACAACGGGCCGGCCGTTGACGCCGGCAACCCCCGCCGCTGGCCCACCGTGTAGAGGTGGATGCCCTGATGTTGGCCGAGCACGTTGCCGGCGGTGTCGCAAATCCGACCCGGCCGCCCCGGCAGCCCCTCGAGCACGTCCCGGTAGTCGCCCTCGCCGGCAAAACACAACTCCATGCTATCCGCCTTCTCGGCCACGGGCAGGCCCGACGCACCCGCCAACCGCCGCACCTCGTCTTTCGTCCGCTCGCCCAGCGGGCACTCGAGATACGCCAACCGTCCCCGCGCAAGCCCGTACAAGAAATAACTCTGATCGCGCGACAGGTCCGCCGCACGCCGCAGCATGTGCCGCTCCCCCGCGTGGACCACCCTCACGTAATGACCCGTCGCCAGCCGCTCAATTCGCAGCTCTTCACGAATCCGATCCCACACCGTCCCAAACTTGAAATACGTGTTGCAGTCCACACACGGGCTCGGCGTTGCGCCCGACGCGTAGGCTGCCCGGAACGGCGCCACCACGCAGTCCAAGAACGACGCCTCCACGTCCAGGAAAAAATGTGGCACCCCAAGCTGCCGGCAAACCGACGGCGCGTCCGCCCCGCAACACGGGCGAAACGGGTCCCCGCCAAGCACCGGCAGTTTCATCGTCACCCCCACCACGTCCCATCCCGCGTCCCGCAACAACATCGCCGTAACACTGCTATCCACCCCGCCGCTCATCAACACGGCTATCGGCCGCATCCCCGATCCCGGCTCGTAATATCCGGCCGACGCCGAAAAACCAACCTCTGATTTCTTACCGTTCATATCAGCATATTATACCCGCGTTGGACGCGCCGTTGGGACGCCCCCCGGCAGTTCGTCGGGGGTGTCCCTCTTTTTACCACGCGCGTTGGACGCGACCGTTGGGACGCCCCCCGGCAGTTCGTGGGGGGGGTCCCTCATTTTCGGCTCCCGTTGCTGCGTTGCCTGCACCATTGTCCACCATGTCCACGCTGTCCACAATGTCCACGACGTCCACAATGTCCACTGTGTCCACTGCCCTTGCTCGAACCAATCCTCTAAATCCTGTTATCCTGTCGCAAAACAAATGCAAGAAAGGGAATCGTCTTGACCAGGATCTTCATCACACGCCCCATCCCCGATCGCGGCATCAGGCTCCTCACCGACACGTTCGGCCCCGATGCCGTCATCGTCGCCCCCAACGATCTCGCCATCACGCGCGACGAACTGCTCGAGGGTATCCGCGGCGCCGACGCGCTCCTCCCCATCCTCACCGACACCGTCGACGCAACCGTCATGGACGCAGCGGGGCCCCAGCTCAAGGTCATCGCCAACTACGCCGTCGGGTTCAACAACATCGATGTCGCCGCCGCCACTGCCCGCGGCATACTCGTCACCAACACGCCCGGCGTTCTTACCGAAACCACGGCCGATCTCGCCTGGTCGCTGCTGATGGCGGCCGCCAGAAGGATCGGCGAGTCCGAGCGTTACCTCCGCGCCGGGCTCTGGAAATCCTGGGGGCCGCAACTGTTTCTGGGCGTCGACGTCCACGGCCAAACCATGGGCATCTACGGCATGGGCCGGATCGGCCTCGCGATCGCCCACAGGGCAAGAGGCTTTGGCATGCGCATCCTCTACAACGACGTCAACCGGCTCGCACCCTCGAGCGAAGTCGAACTCGGAGTCGTGTACGCCGACAAGCCCGACTTCCTCGCCGAGTCCGACTTCATCTCGATACACGTCCCCCTGCTCCCCGAAACGCGACACGCCTTTGGCGAGCCCGAATTCCGCGCCATGAAAAAATCCGCCGTACTCGTCAACACATCACGCGGGCCCGTCGTCGACGAAGCCGCGCTCGCCCGCGCACTCAAATCCGGCCAGATTTTCGCCGCAGGCCTTGACGTTTATGAAGACGAGCCGGCGGTCCACCCCGACCTCCTCGAGTGCCAAAACGCCGTGCTCGTGCCCCACATCGGCAGTGCTACCCACGAAACCCGCTCCAAAATGGCGCACATGGCCGCTCAAAACATCGTCGCTCGGCTCAAAGGGCAGAAGCCCCCTAATCCCGTCAACCCCCAAGTCCTGTAGTTTCGCCAATGTGGAAGCGGCGTCCCCGCCGCTTCATGCGTCTTATCCGTCCGATCCGTCCGATTTTTCAGCCCTATTCCCTCGAATGCTTCCGGAACCGCCGTTGTTAAAGCGAGCAGAGGTTTTCAACTCCAACCAAGGGAGACTGCAGAAGTGGCCAGAACCGTTACTGCCATATTTGACGAGGCCTCAGCCGCAGCCAGGGCCGTCGACCGCCTTACCGCGCTGGGGATTTCGCGCGATGCTATCAGCGTCCTCATGTCTGAAGAAACCCGCGGCCGGTATTTCGGCATCGAGACCAAATCCAAAGCGCCGGAAGGCGCCGCACTCGGCGCAGCCGCCGGCGGTGTCCTGGGCGCGCTCGCTGGAGGTCTTGTCGCCGTGGGTTCGCTCGCCGTGACCGGCGTCGGCCTGGTCGCCGTGGGACCGCTCGTCGCCGCCCTGGCAGGTCTTGGCGCGGGTGGCGCGGCCGGTGGCATCATCGGCGCCCTGATCGGCCTGGGGATGCCCGAGCACGAAGCCGAACTCGTCGCCGAAGAACTCGACCGCGGCGGGATCCTCGTTGGCGTTGAGACCGCAGACGCCGATCAAGCCGATGACGTCGAGGAAATCTTCGCCGACATGCACGCCCACAGCCTCGCCACCTATTAGGCCGGAGACTGGAGGTCAAGACTGCGGTTGGTTTCGAGAATTGCACCTTTCAGCCTCAACCTCCAGCCTTCTTTTCCTCGAGTTTCCAGCCCAACTGCCCCGTCTTTCCCGTCCACCATGTCCACAGTGTCCACTATGTCCACAATGTCCACTCCCCTACGCATTTCAAACGTCGCACTCAGCACTTCGAACTGGTTTTCGCCCTACGCTCCCGGGCTCAACTTGCGCCTTTCCCCCGAAGATCGTACTATGCTCGTGGTGTCGACGGGCCTGTTTGGCCTGACAACGGAGCATTCACGTTATGAGCGAGTTTGTGCTGGAAATGCGGGCGGTCACCAAACGGTTTCCGGGCGTGGTAGCGCTGGACAACGTCCAGTTTGACCTTCGCCCGGGCGAGGTCCACTGCCTGGTAGGCGAAAACGGGGCCGGCAAATCCACCCTGATGAAGATCCTGGCCG
>JAPLKX010000660.1 GCA_026387845.1 Candidatus Hydrogenedentota bacterium
TGCGGCGAAAACGGGGGCGGTTTCGCCGAGATGCGTGGCAAATTGCGCCGGACCGATCGCAAACCAGGCCGCTTCCGTTTCGACGGACTCGGCAAAATTCCGCGGCACCAGGCCCGCCTCGTCCTCGCCGAACCCAACGGCATCAGCCTCTCTCCAGACCGGATCGGCACCGCCAGACGGATCGACGACGCCGTCGGGCGCTACATCGAGTTCGTCAAAGCCTCTTTCCCCAAACGAATGCGCCTCGACGGGCTCAAGATCGTCTGCGACTGCGCAAACGGCGCCGCATACAAAGTCGGCCCATACACACTGCGCGAACTCGGCGCCGACGTCATCCCCATCTGCGACCGGCCAGACGGTCACAACATCAACCTCAACTGCGGATCCGAACACCCCGAAGAAATGCGGGCCACCGTCATCCGCGAACGCGCCGACCTCGGGATCTCATTCGACGGCGACGGCGACAGGCTCATCATGGCCGACGAAGACGGCAGGATGCTCGACGGAAACGCCATCCTCGCCATCCTCGGAATCGACCTCCTCGAACGAGACGCGCTGCCCGGAAAAACCGTCGTCGCAAACATCGTCGCAAACGCCGGGCTCGAACGCGCACTCCAACAATACGGCGGCGCCGTACTTAGAACCCAGGTCGGCGACCGATTCATCGTCGAAGCCATGCGCGAGCGCGGCCTCATACTCGGCGGCGAAAGCTCCGGCCACATCGTCATGCTCGAACACAACACCACCGGAGACGCCATCATCGCCGGCCTCAACGTCCTGGCCACCATGCTCCGTAAAGACCAGCCCATGTCCGTACTCGCCTCCGCCTACCAGCCCCTCCCCGAAGCACACGCCAAAGTGCCTCTCAACGGCCGCCCCGTCCCCACGCCCGACCAACTCGACGCCGTGGTCCACGAGGTCGACACCGAAATCAACGGCGCCGGTATGGCCATCGTACGCCCGTCCGGCACCGAGCCCGTCATACGCGTCATGGTGCAGCACGAAGCCCTCCGAAAGGCCGAAGCCATCGCCCGCCGGTTGGCGGAGCGCATCAACGATATCATTGCACATTGAGTAAGAAGTGCAGCAGTAAATCGATTAAGAAAGAACAGGGGTTTCTGGAGTCTTTATGTTCAGGCATCAGGTTGACGTTAGCCCGCTTCAGCGGGCTCCTCTTTGCACCCGTCTTCAGACGGGGTGGTACAGGCTTGGTTGTAAATCGCCAGCGCGCTTTAGCGTGACTTTCTATTTGCTTTAGCGTTACGTCTGCTTTTCGCCGCGCGCGTATGCATATGGCAATAAACTTGCAGACAGAGTACCAACACAACCGGACCGCGCCAACCCCGCGGCCGCTTAATCGCGAGGGGAGGGATAAACATGATCGAACTCGGCGTCAACATCGACCACGTCGCCACACTCCGCGAGGCTCGAAAAGGGTTCGCGCCCGACGTCATCGCCGCCGCTAAAGTATGCGAAATCGCCGGCGCTCACCAGATCACCGTACATCTACGACAGGACCGACGCCACATCCAGGACCGCGACGTACATCTGCTCCACGAGGTCCTCCAAATACGGCTCAACCTCGAAATGGGCGTTACCGACGAAATCATCGACATCGCGCTGCGCATCAAACCACACACCGTATGTCTCGTCCCTGAAAACCGCCTCGAAATCACCACCGAAGGCGGCCTCGACGTCGCCGCGCAAACCAAACGGCTCATCGACGTCGTCAAAAACTTCCACGACGCAGGCGTCCGCGTCAGCACCTTCATCGACCCCGACCAAGCCCAGGTCCATGCCAGCGCAAAAGTCCACGCAGACGCCGTCGAACTGCACACCGGCGCCTACGCCAACGCAAAAGGCGATCTAGTCCTCCACGAACTCCAACGTATCCGAGCCGCCGCGGACGACGCGCAAAAAGCCCGGCTCGAACTACACGCCGGACACGGACTCACCGTACGAAACCTCGCCCCCATCGCTCAAATACCCAACCTCCGAGAAGTCAACATCGGACACGACATCATCGCTCGAGCCATCTTCATCGGACTCGAAAACGCCGTCCGAGAAATCCTCGACATCCTCAACCTCTACAGCGACTGATTGTGGCGCAGGCGTCCCGCCTGCACATCTTGCTTTGAGCCTGCTGCTGGCCGCTTCCAGGACAGTCACTCCGACTTGCGCTACCAGTACAT
>JAPLKX010000338.1 GCA_026387845.1 Candidatus Hydrogenedentota bacterium
GAACTCGATACCGGCAACAAGGTCATCTCGAAGCAGAATTTTTCGTCGCCCACGCCCGTAACCGACGGCCGGCTCGTGTGGGCGGTGACGGGCACGGGCGCCGTCGTGGCCTTGACGATGGACGGCGAGGTGGTGTGGAAGCGCAACCTCGTCGAGATGTATGGCAAGTTTGGCCAGCAGTTCGGTTACGCCTCGTCGCCGCTGCTATACGATGGCAAACTGATCGTGCAGGTGCTCCACGGGTTCTTCACCGATGAGCCGTCGTACGTGATGGCGTTTGATTCCGCCTCGGGCGAAATGGCCTGGAGAGTCGAGCGGCCAACAGAAGCCGTGCTCGAATCGCCCGACTCCTACGGGACGCCCACCTTGCTCCGCTACCCCGACAAGGTCGAGATCATCGTCACGGGCGGCAATTACGTCACCGCGCACGATCCCGCGACCGGCGCCGAAGTCTGGCGGGCATCTCGAGGCAAGAGCCGTTGCTGGCATTCCGCGGCGGCGGGTCCGGCCTTGTCACGGAATCGCACCTGGCATGGAAGCATACAAAGTACGCTCCTGATGTACCCACACCTGCGTGCGACGGCAAGTACCTTTATTTGTTGGACGATAAAGGTGTCGTGACCTGCCTCGATGCGAAGTCCGGCGCCGTGGTTTGGGGACCGGAACGCACGGCCAAAGGCATCGTCAGCGCATCGCCCATCCTGGCCGACGGCAAAATCTACATTACGAACGAAGAGGGCGTGACATCCGTCATGGCGGCCGGGCCGGAGTTCAAGCTGCTCGCGAAGAACACCCTTCCCAGCGATGGCAAAACGCTCTCCACCCTCGCGGTATCAGGCAACCGCCTCTACCTCCGAACCCCCACCGACCTCTACTGCATCGGGAAGAACTAACTTCCTTGCAGGAAGGTCTGCTACTAATGAGCTTTAAACTTACGACAGCTTTGGTTTTCGTACCATGTTGATTACTATCAGCACAACAAAGATACCGAACTGGGCGCCAAGACCTCTCACCACTCCCCATTTAAGCAATACAAAAGCAATCACTGAAACCAAAACGCTGAACGCGGCTGTGACAAAGCCGTTGCGGTAGTCAATACGGCCAACATGATAAAAGGCCACGGCAGCGACCGCGGTGTAAAAAATTTGGTCGTATGACATTTACCGGCCTATTTCTTAATGCAATACAGTCGGACTGAGGTGCGGATTAGCAGCCGGTCGCCGGCGATGGCCGGGGTAGCCATGCCCATGTCGTCCTCGGCGAGCGGGTTGGTGTAGAGAAGCTCGACCGGGTCCGCCGCGTTGAATACGCACGTGATGCCGTCTTCATTCAGGCAAAAAACCTTCCCCTGGTACGCCCACGGCGACGCCGTAAACGCACGGATGTCCGGTATCCGCTTGCGTTCGGAGATCACGGACCCGTCCAGCGCGTTGTAGCACGCGAAGAACCCCATGTCGTACACAACGTAGAGCCGGTCGTTGTACACGAGCGTGCTCGGGTTGTACGGCGCGCCTTGCGGGAGCGACCAGGCAATCCATTGGTTGGCGGTCTGGCCCTCGGCGAGGCTGATGTCACCGGATGCGCCGGGCCGGATCGCGTAGACGGGCCGCGTCCTGTCGCCGACGTAGCCCGACGAGATGAACAGCAAGCCGTTGGCCGCGTACGGCGTGGCGACCGTGATGGACGACATGCCCTCGAGCGACCACAGCAGCTTGCCCTCGAGGTCGTATGACCGCACCAGCCTGGAACCCGAGGTGACGAGTTCGGTCCTCTGGCCGCTCTCCCAGACGAACGGGCTCGACCAGTTGCCCTTCTCATCGCGCGGCACGCGCCAGACCTCGTCGCCGGTTTTCTTGTCGAGCGCGAGCAGGTACGAACTTTCGGCGTTGTCATTGCACAGGTAGAGCCGGTCGCCGTGCAGGACGGGCGAGGCCGCCGTGCCCCAAGCGCTGTTCATCTTTCGCGGCTCGATCGGTTTGTTCCAGATCACGTTGCCGTCAAAATCCAGGCACCAGACCCCCAGGTTGCCGAAACAGGCGTAGACGCGCTCGCCGTCCGTGACGGGCGTCTCGGACGCATAGCTGTTTTTCACGTGCCTGGGCCCGGGCGGCGTGCCTTCATGCACCTTGCGTTCCCACAGGATTTTGCCCGTCTCGAGGTCGATCGCGTAGATCATCCACTGGTGCACCGACTGCGGCACGTCCGGCCGCTCGCCACCCAGGTACAGGCCCTTCTTGGGCATTTCGGTCTCGCCGAGGTTGACGACGGATGTCAGAAACACTTTGCCGCCCCACACAATGGGCGACGACCAGCCCCGGCCGGGGATGTCGGTTTTCCACGCAACATTTTCGGTTGCGGTCCATTTCTCGGGAAGGCCGGCCGAGTCGCTGACGCCGCGCCCCCCTTCCCCGCGAAACTGCGGCCAGTTCGCGGCGTCGGCGGCCCATGTTGGAGTGGCGAAGTACACGAGAAACAGCATTACCACGGCGAGCAAAACCAGTCGGCGCATGACTACCTTCCTTTATACGTCTGGATTCTCAATTGCGGCTGATTGTGCCCTGCCCGCTACAAGCAATGCAAACCCCGCCGCCGTTTGCGCCGCCGCAAACCATTGCCCCGCTGTCAACCCAAGCGCGGAAGCCGGGATGTCGCGCGCGAACTCGAGGAAAAATCGCAGAAGCCCGTACACGATCAGGAAGGCGAACAGCGACCCGCCCGCACGGCGTTTTTCAAGGCGCACGCCGAGCATCAAAGCCGCCAGCAGCGCCGCAATATCGTATAGCGGCCACACATGGAACAGCGGCAGGCTCGGAACACCCCGGCAGCACCCTGCAAATACGCAGCCCAGCCGCGCAACCGCGCCGCCGGCCATCACCGCGGGCGCCACAGAGTTTGCCGCGGCCATCACGGGCTTCCGTGCAATCAACGCCCACAAGCTGACGCCGATCAGCGCCCCCCAGTAGCCCGTGAACGATGACTGACCGCCGACCATGGCCTGCGGATCGCCGTGATCGCTAAAAATCAGGGACCCTGCGGCCGCCAGAACCGCAGACGACAGCAGCGCAGTAAACGCTTCGCGGCGCGAGCGCGCGGGCGGCCCTGCGAGCCGCTTGTACGCGATAACGAGAAAGAACGCGGCCCCCAGCGGAATCATCACGATCTGGGGATACAAAACCAGGCTGCCGATTCGAAAAGCCACCGCGCACACCTCAATCAAACTTAAGAAAACTATACCAGCAAATGCAAAACCTTTACATAGATTCTTCTCCGTGTTCTCCGTGCCCTCCGGGGTTTGAATTATTACCACGGAGGGCACGGAGAACACGGAGAATCAATTATTTCAGATTGACTACGGCTACTTCGTAAACGTCCAACTGCGGCACGGTGAACGAAACGGCGTCGCCGGCTGTAAAGGCCAGAACCGTCTCCTTATCTCGGCCGGGGCTGGCAAGGCGCACACTGGCAGGCCGGGCCGGGCCGAGGTTCAACTCGACGCGGACGTCCTTCGC
>JAPLKX010000297.1 GCA_026387845.1 Candidatus Hydrogenedentota bacterium
TGCCGCGTTTCTTACGTGCGGATCCGGGTGGGATAACGCCGGATAGCTCATTGGCGGGTGTTCGCGCAGCAAATGTGTTTAGGATGTGGGGCTGGGATTCGCCCTTCAATTTGGAGAAGAGCGCACAACGGTTGAGAATTCAAAGGGGGCATGGGCAGTCAGATTTCTGCTCTCTCGAGCATGTCGGCGGTTTGGCGCCTCGGAAATCGGCGGCATAATTGATCCGCCTTCGCCTGAAAATCGTTGCCCCGTCTCCGGAGTGGCGTTACTCGGGCGTTGTCAAAAGGGCATGCCCCATAACCACTTGCGCCGATTTTGTACAGGCAACGGGCCTGCAATAATCTCTTGTTTATGCTCCAGCTTCTTGAAAAGGCATGTTTCTCACTGCTATAAACATGGCTGTGGCCGCAATTTTCTGCGGGTGCCACAGTTAGTCCAGGGGATGCCGTCATGAATTGGTACTACATGCGTGGACAAGACCGAATGGGGCCGGTGGATGAGGTGCAGTTCCAGGTGTTGCTGGCCTCTCAACAAGTGACCGCGGAGACTTTTGTCTGGCGGCAGGGCATGGGTCGGTGGCAGCGTTGGGGCGAGTTGGAGCCAGCCGCTCCGCCCGCGGGTACGGGGCCGGATCCGGGCGCGTCCCGGCCGACGGGCGTGTGCGCGGAGTGCGGCCAGACGTTCGACGTGTCGGAGATGATATTCTACAAAGGCTCCCATGTCTGCGGCCTCTGCAAGCCGATTTTCTTTCAGCGAATCAAGGAAGGCGCCGCGTTACCCCATCAACTGGTGTATGGAGGGTTCGGCCGGCGGTTTGTGGCCAAGTTGGTAGACGGCATCATACTGGGGGTGGCGGGGCTTTCCGTGGCGATGATGACAGGCTGGAGCATGTTTGATCCTTCCAATCTGATTGCCTACTTTACGGGCAGCGGCATCAATTATGTCATCGGCCTGGCCTACAACGTGTTCTTCCTGGGCCGGTTTGGAGCGACACCGGGCAAGATGCTTCTGGGCTTGAAAGTGGTCCGGCCGGATGGCGATTCCATCAGTTATCTGCGGGCCCTGGGCCGGGTTTTCGCGGAGTATCTCAGCATGATCATCCTGTATATCGGGTACCTCATGGTCCTCTTCGACGAGGAACGCCGGTCCCTGCATGACCGCATCTGCGACACGCGCGTGATCTTGAAATAGATGGCTATGGTCTCACTCGCGTGCGCCAACTGCGGTTTTGAACTTACCGCGCCTGTAGCGGCGCCGCCCTTGGCGGTTCAGTGCCCGCTGTGCTCGAAACAAACTGAACTGGATTTTTTCCCCGCTTTGTTGCGCGAGACGGCGCGCGGAACCTCCGGCGAAGCCCTTCTCATAGATTCGGAAAGCAGTTGCTTTTATCACGAAGGGAAAAAAGCGGTGGTGGTGTGCGACCACTGCGGCCGGTTTCTGTGCGGCCTGTGCGACGTCGAGTTCAACGGTCGGCACGTCTGCCCCGGGTGCGTCGAAACCGCGGACGGCAACGGTGATCCGGCCCCGCTCCAGCGCGAGGTGGTCTACTACGACGAACTGGCGTTGAGCGTGGCCATCTATCCTATCCTGATTTTTTACCTCATCCCGATCACGGCGCCGATAGTCTTATACTTGGTGATCCGGTATTGGAACAAGATTAGGCCGCTGGTGCCGCGAAGCCGCTGGAGGTTTGTGGTTGCGGGGCTTGTGGCCACGCTGGAACTGGGGCTGATTGGTTTGGCCATCTTTGGATTCATGGCGCTAAGATGAAGACGAAGAGCATCTATACGCGGCGGCTGGCCTCAGGCCATGAGACGACATGGTATGCGACTCGGCGTTGCCAGCTCTGGTTGGGTCCGGACCACCTTCTCCATGGCCGCAGAAGCATGATTACGGAACAGTACCGCCGGCTGTTTTTCAAAGACATCCAGGCCGTTACGGTGGCCCGCACGGACACGTGGAAAGACTACAACATCATTTTGGGCGTGCTCATTGCGGGCTGCCTGGCCATAGTTTTTATCGCCACTTCGGACTGGTCCATGCGCGCCGCCTGGGGAATCAGCCTGTGTATTGTGCCCGTCCTTGTCGTGGCGTTTAACCTTGCCAAGGGCCCGACCTGCGCCTGCTACTTCCATACGGCGGTGCAGAGCGAACGGATTGGCGCCCTTTCGCGGCTGCGGAAGGCGGGCACGGTGCTGGCTTTGCTGGCGCCCATGCTGGAGCAAGCCCAGGGTTCGCTGGACCCGGCGCAGGTGGAATTGGTGCAGGAATCAGGCAGGAACTTGACGCTGGCGGGAAACGAAGCCAAGAAACAGCGCGAGTTTCACCCCAGCAACGCGCGCTACCACCTCCTGTTCTTTATATTGATCCTCATATCAGGCCTTAGTCATTGTGTGGACCTGGTTGTGTACAGTGAAGCCAAGAATTGGGGGGATCTCTTAACTTTCTTGGCGGCAATGCTGCTGGGCATTTTGGCGGTAAAAGATCAGATGCGAAGCCTGATCCATCTGGATTTGCAGAGAATAACAACCACAGCGCTGGTCGTGATCTTTGTGGCATTCGCGGCCTCTCAGGTGGTCGGAGTGTTCGTCCTCACTATGTCCATGAGCACATCCGGCTCCGCATTTGAAATCAAGGATTGGGAGTATTATGGGGTTTATGTCGCGGCCATTGCTGTTGTCAATATCACGTTGTCCCTGATCGGCTTGCTGCGGCTGTACCGATACCGCGTTTCGCTCCGGCCGCCCGAGTTGCCTTTGCCCGAGAAAGAGGGGCCGGCTTCCTGATGCCCCCGGATCTTTCCAACCAGCGGTGTTTCAACCATGAGTCCCGGGAGGCCGTGGCGAAGTGCCCTGGGTGCGGCCGGTTTTTCTGCCGGGAGTGCGTAACGGAACACGAGTCGCGGGTGTTATGCGTTCACTGCCTTCCGGGGGCGCAAGCGCAAAAGAGGACGCCGTTTTTCCGAGTCAGGACGCTAATCAGGATGGGTGGGTTTCTGCTCAGTGTGCTGTTGATCTGGTTCCTGGTGTACGCGCTCGGGCAGGGCCTGCTGATGCTGCCGGCGGACTTTCACGAAAAAGTCGTGTGGCAATCGGATACAACGGACCAATAGCGGGAGATTCAGATGCATGCCTCTTCGACTCCGCCTCCCGCCAAGAGCGCCTTCGATCTTGTGGAAGAAGCCTTCCACCTGGTGCGCCGCCTGCCGCTGCACGATTTGGCGGCCTACTACATAGGGACGCTGCCGTTCCTCGCCGGGCTTCTCTATTTTTGGGTCGATATGACGCACCACAGCGTGCCCGAATCCAGGGTCCTCCTTGAGGCATTGGGAGTCACGTTGCTGTTTATCTGGATGAAAATTTGGCAGGTATCGTACGCGCGGCGTCTTTGGCGGCTGGTGGCGGTGGATCAGCCTGCGGCGGCCGTAGTGGCGGCCCCGGCACGGTGGGCGGGCATGATCGGGCGTCAAACCATGATCCACGCCTCGGGCCTGGTGGCCCTGCCGGTTGCACTGGTTTTCGCGGGTCCATTCGGCGCGGTGTACGCTTTTTATCAGAACGCCACGATCCTCGAGGACATGACGGATGACCTCACGGGCCTGCAACGGCGTGCGATGAAGATGGCGGCGGCGTGGCCGAGGCAGAACCACCTGCTGATCTGGTCGCTCAGCCCGGTGCTGCTTGTTGCCGCCTTTGCGATCTATGTGGTGCTTGTGCCAATCATGTCGGCAGTCACTCCGGAGTGGTCGTCCTTGTTCCTGACGATATACTCGACGATTTACCTGCTGGCGATCCTGCCGCTGACGCCTTTTGCCGTGGTGACGGCGTTGAACATCGCCACCGTATTGATCGTTCTGCCCCACTTGATAAAGATGCTTACGGGGACGCCCCTGCTGTTTCTGACGAACAGCGCGCTGATCTTGAACTCTTTTTTTATGGCGGTTGTCTGCGCCCTGACCTGGTGCGCGCTGGATCCCATTATCAAGGCGGCGTATCTCCTGCGGTGTTTTTACCTTGCCTCGCTGCTTACGGGCGAAGACCTCCGCGCGCAACTTGCGCGGTATGCCAGAGTCTTGGTGGTGGCGGCGCCGCTGCTTTTCGTGCTGGCCTCGGCCCCGGCCGTTGCTGCGCCTGAAATTGACCCAGGCCCCGCTGAATCCGCCGCACCCGCACTGGAGGTTCAACCGGCGGTCGCTCCGGGCGAGTTGGACAGGGCAATCGACGTTGTCATGGCCGGTTCGGAATACGACTGGCGTTTGCCGCGTCAACCGAACGAAGGCGGGATTGTTTCGAAGTTTTTTATGCAGGTCGCCGAGACGCTGCGGCATTGGGCGGAGGTGGTGGGGCATTGGCTTGACAAGCTTGGCGACTGGTTGAGCCGGCGCTTGTCACGTGGGGGCGATGACGAAGCGGGGGGCGGGGGCGCGAGCACTATGCAGGTGGTCTTGTACGTGGCGTGGCCACGCTCACGACGCTGGCGCGCTGTGGATTGATCACCGTGGCCAGGTTCAAATCCAACTACGACTACCGGTGTGAACTCGGCCGGCGCATCCACTCGGCCCCGCAGCTTGCCGGCGTCTTCTCCGCCAGCGCGCGCATTTATGATTCGGTCTGGTATGGCGAGCATGAGACCACGGCGGACCTGCTGCAGGCGGTTCTGCAAAACCGGGAGAGGCTGGAACATGCCACGACGGACTAACGCGGCACTGATTGCGGCAATGGTCGTTGCCGCGGCCGTGTTTTGCGGCATTATCGCCGAGCTCATGCTGGTCCGGTTTGGCGCGGGGAAAGACTTTCCACCGTATTCGACGTGGCGGTCTGACCCGCTGGGGGCCAAGGCGTTGTACACTGCATTTCAAAACCAGCCCAACCTGACCGTCCAAAGATTCCTTCGCCGGGTAAAAGAGATCGGCGAGGCGCCGCCGGCCGGTCAGGGCGCCGGGAAAACGGTGCTGTTTCTGGGCGCGACGGATTCACCCGACCAGAGACAAGACATCGAGGCGCTGAACCAGTTTGCATCCTCCGGCGGGCGGGTGGTGGTGGCATTCTATCCCACCACGCCGGAGGACGAAGAGGCGAAAGACGAAGAAGCGGAGCAGCGTGCCGAAAAAGCCCGGCAGCCCGCCGAAAAAGCCCGGCAGGGGAGAAAGACACCGCCTAAAGAGAAATCGGAACCTGAGGCGCCGTGGCAGGCGGACATAGTAAACATCACGGACGTCTGGAAATTCCGCATTGCTTACTCCGACCGGCCGGAGACTCAAATCAAGCGTGGATTCATCCAGTTCAACGTGCAAAACGACGGCTATCCGGCGCTGGCCCCAATTCTACCCTGGCATTCGCGCATGTATTTCAATGAACTGGCTGGGGAATGGAAGACGGTTTACGCGTGGCGCAACAAGGATGGCGATTTGCGCAGCGTGGTGATTGAACGGCCGTGGGGCAGCGGCACGCTGGTCTTGTGCAGTGACACGTACCTTCTCAGCAATGAAGCCATGCAGACGGACCGGCATCCTGATTTTCTGGCGTGGCTGGCGGGTCCTTCCACAACGCTGCTGTTCGACGAGGCGCACCTCGGGACCGCATATCGTTCCGGCGTGATGGAGCTGGTGCGGAAGTACCGGCTGCACGGGATCGTGTTCACGCTGCTGGCGGTTGCACTGCTGTTTGTGTGGAAGAACGCGACGTCGTTGGCGCCGCGCCGCCAGGTTGTTTCGCCGGAAACGCGCGCGCGCACAACCGAAGGGGCGCCACTGGCAAACCTGCTCCGCCGCCACATCCCGCCCGCCAAACTCCTGCGGGCATGCATGGACGAGTGGAGCAAGGATCTCAGCGGGACACAAGCCGCTTCCGTCACAGCGGATCATCGAGAACGCATCGATGGAATGCTTGATTCGGGCGCCCATATTGCTCAAACCTACGCAACGATCTGTAAAGTTCTGGCAGAAAGGAAACCACAACGTGAACGAACTGACTGACCTGCAGGAACTCCTGGAAAAGACGCGGACTGAGGTGGCCAAGGTGGTCATCCGGTGCGAGCCTGCCGTCAACCTGGCCCTGATCGCGATCCTGACGGGGCAGCACGCGCTGATCGAAGGCGTGCCAGGGATTGCCAAAACGCTGCTCGTGCGGACGCTGGCGAGCGCGCTGGACTGCGAGTTCGCCCGCATCCAGTTCACGCCGGACCTGATGCCCGCGGACATCATCGGCACCAACGTGTTCAATTTGCAGCGAAACGAGTTCACGCTGGTGAAAGGGCCGGTGTTCACGACGTTCCTGATGGCGGATGAAATCAATCGCGCACCGGCCAAAACCCAGTCGGCGCTGTTGCAGGCGATGCAGGAGCGGCGTGTCACGATCGACCGCGAGACCTACCTGCTGCCGGGCAATTTCACGGTGTTCGCCACGCAAAACCCGATCGAGTTCGAAGGCACGTATCCCCTGCCGGAAGCGCAGAAAGACCGGTTCATGCTGAAGATCTCGATGGGCCACCCGAGCCGCGACGCCGAACTGGATTTGGCCCGGCGAATGCTTGGAGAGGATACGCCCGAGAACACGCTGGACCGCGGCGAGGTCAAGCCGGTCGTGATGCAGGATCAATTACGCATGGTGCGCAAGGCGTTCGAGAAGATCACGCTGCGCGAGGAACTGATCAACTACATCGTCGAAATTGTGCGCAAGACGCGCACCGACGACAGCATCCTGGTGGGGGCGAGTCCGCGCGCGACGCAGGCATTCATCCTCGCCTCGCGCGTCAACGCCGCCATTGAGGGGCGGGATTTTGTCACGCCGGATGATGTCAAGGCGCTGGCGCTCCCCGTGCTCGAACACCGGCTCATCCTCAGGCCGGAGTACGAAATTGAAGGATTGACGGTAGGGGAGGTTGTCCAGCGGGTACTCCAGGAGGTGGCCGTACCGCGATGATGGCTCCCGCGGACAGATTGATCGTCTGGGCCGGTGTGATCGGGCTTTCCATATCGATCGCGGCAGCGGCCATGCCTGGTTTGGTCTGGCCAGGGGTCGCTCTCGCGGCGGTTTTCGCGGCGATTGCGGCGGCCGACGCCTTGGCTTCGCGGCGGCGGTTGCGGGATGTTAAAGTTTCGGCCCCCGCTCTCACACGGATCACCAAGGGTCAACCGGGCGCGCTGTCGCTCGAGGTTGCGGGTGCTTTTCGCCTGCCCTCTTTGACGTTGGGTTTTGCGTTGCCGCCCGAATTTGTCACGTCGCCCGAACGGGCGCAGCTTGTGCCGGCAAGAGACTGCGAGCATCAGCAGGTAATGTGGCCGTGCACGGGGATCAAGCGCGGCCGGGTGCAGGTGGATCGCGTGTACCTCGAGGCGCCTTCCAAACTGCGGCTTTGGCTCTGCCGTTGCGAGGCCGATCTGGCCACGGAAATCCGCATTTATCCCAACCTCGTGCGGGAGAGAAACCGGCTCGCGGGGTATTTTCTAAACCGGGGCGCGCCCGGCCTGCACGCTCAGCGGCTTATTGGCAAAGGCAGGGAACTTGAAAAGCTCCGAGATTACGTGCCCGGAGACCTGTATGAAGACGTCTACTGGAAAGCCACGGCGCGGCGCGGGCGGCCCATCTCGAAAGTGTACCAAGTCGAACGCACGCAAGAAGTGTACGTCCTGATCGACTGCTCGAGGTTGAGCGCCCGCATTGCGGATCATGCCACGCCCACGGCCGGGTCCACTGAAAACCCGGCCAGCCATCTGGAACGGTACATTACGTCGGCACTCATTCTGGGGCTGGTGGCTGAGCGGCAGGGAGACTTTTTCGGGGTGCTGGCGTTTGACGATCAAGTGAGGTCATTTGTCCGGGCGCGCAGCGGCAGTAACCACTACGCGATGTGCCGCGACGCCTTGTTCGGCCTGCAGCCCAACCTCGTCAACCCGGACTTCTCGAACCTGTTTTCGTTTATCCGAATGAGGCTGCGCCGCCGGGCCCTGCTGGTGATCCTGACCGACCTGGACGACCCGCTGTTGTCCGAGCAGTTTGTACAGAACCTCCGGATCCTGCAAGGCCACCATCTGGTACAGGTCAGCTTGTTAAAGCCGCCCACTGTGGGACCGCTGTTCAGCCAACCCGACGCCACTTCCGCGGATGCGGTATACGACCGTCTCGCGGGTCATATCCAATGGCGCCTTTTGCGGGAGTTGCGGCACGTGCTACGGCGGCGCGGGGTCAACCTGGCGCTCGTTGACAACGAGGCGCTCACCACGCAGATCGTAAATCAATATCTGCAGATCAAACAAAGGCAATTGTTGTGATAGTCGATTTTGAACGATTTGTCGCGGCGGAGTCGCCCTATTGGGCGGCGCTGGAGACCATGCTGTCGACCTGCGAAAAAGACGCGGGAAAATCGCTGGCGGTGCCCGAAGTCAAAGAGCTGCATTACCTGTACCAGCGGGCGTCGAGCGACCTGGTCCGGCTCAAAGGTTTTCCCAACGAGCCGCGGGTGCGCGCCCGGCTGGAAGCGCTGGTGGCGCGGGCGTACGCCGAGATCCACGAGGTGCGCGGCAGGTCACGGCGTCTAAAACCGGTGCAGTGGGTAACGCTCACGTTTCCAACAACGTTTCGCCGCCGCCGTTCCGCATTCAGCCTGGTGGTGGCCGCCACGCTGGCCGGGGTGCTGTTTGGCGCGTTCGCGATATGGCTGGATCCGGACGCGAAAACAATTGTTCTGCCTTTCCAACATCTCAGCGGCAACCCTTCCGAGCGCGTGGCCTATGAAGAAGGCCGCACGGACGATCCGGTTGGCGAGATGGCGCCGATGTTTTCGGCCAGGTTGATGACACACAACATTCGCGTGACGATTTTCGCGATGGCGCTGGGCGTCACGCTGGGCGTGGGGACGCTGATTCTGCTTTTTTTCAACGGGATAATTCTCGGGGCGGTCGTGTGCGATTACGTGCTGGCCGGCGAAACGGCTTTTGTGGCGGGCTGGTTGCTGCCGCACGGGGCGGTGGAGATCCCTGCCATACTGGTCGGGGGCCAGGCGGGGCTTGTTCTGGGCAAGGCCCTGCTGGGAAGCGGAGACAGCACCCCTGTCAGCCTGCGTGTGCGCGCCGTGGCCGACGACGTCTTGACGCTCGTGATAGGGGCCGCGCTGTTCCTGGTTTGGGCCGGCATCATCGAAGCCTTCTTCTCGCAATACCACGAGCCCGTGCTGCCGTACTGGATCAAGATCACGTTCGGCTCGATCGAAATCCTGGCGCTGTCCCTGTACCTCTCGCTGGCCGGCAGGAAAGACAGGCATGCTTAAAAAGATCACCGCGTCGCTCGACATCCTTACGCCGGAGGGGGTGGCGTTTTCGCTGCCGCTGGCGGGTCCGTTCCTGCGGTTCCTGGCGTGGGTAATCGATTTTGCGTGCGTCAGCTCGATTGTCATGCTCCTGGGCGCTTGCGTCAACCTGATCAGCCCGATATTGCCGCGGCTGTCGGCGACCATGAGCATCCTGGTTTACTTCTGCGCCACGATGGGCTACGGGATGTTGCTGGAGTGGTTTTGGCGCGGCCAGACAATCGGCAAGCGCATGCTGGGCCTGCGCGTGGCCGACGACCACGGTCTCCGGCTGAAGTTCAGCCAGATCGCGCTGAGAAACCTGCTGCGGGCCGTCGATGCGCTGCCGTTTTTGTATGCGACGGGCGGGACTGCGTGCGTGTGCAGCCGGCATCACCAGCGGCTGGGCGATTATGCGGCGGGGACTGTCGTCATCCGCCACGTCAACGAGCCGGCGGCGGACCTCACGGCAGTTCAACCGGGAAAGTTCAACTCATTCCGGGCCTATCCATCCCTGGAGGCGCGGCTGCGCCAGCGGGTTTCACCGCAGGAAGCGGGGCTGGCCCTGCAGGCGTTGATGCGGCGTGAGGAGTTTGAACCGGAGGCGCGCACCCGGTTGTTCGGCGAGTTCGCCGCCTACTACCGCAAACTGGCGCCCTTCCCCGAAGAGGCGACGTTTGCGTTGACCGACGAGCAGTACATGCGCAACGTTGTCGAGACGCTGTTCCGCCCGCGGTCGGCTGCGGCGGCGCCGGCTACGCGCGGCCTTTCGTCATCACAATCAGCGCTATTAGTGCCGCCACCCCCAGAAAAATGACCGCGCCGACAACGGGCGAGCCTTTTCTGAACTTGTTTATGAACTCCTCGACGTCTTCGGGCGTTACTTCCTCGCCCAGTTCAAGGGAGGAAGGATAAGCCCGAGTTCCGTAGGCCCACTGCTTATAGGTGCGAAACGCCTCTTCTTCATTGTTCCACGCGTCTTCCCTGACGTTTCTGCCGATCCGTTCAAACAGCTCCTTGGCCAGCGCCTGCTTTTTGTACAGGCACGCCACGTTGCAGTAGCAGTTCAAGAGGTAGGAGCATTCAGGATAGTCTTCCATTAATTGCCTGAAGCCTTCATCAACCTTTTCCCAGGGAAACACCAGTTCCGCATCCTCAAGATCGCAATAAATGGCCGCATGGGCTACAAGCTGGCTGTACATTCGGCCGCCCATTTCTTCCCGGGTCTCTTCGCCCACCTTTTGAACAAAAGCTTCCATGTCGCCCGGCTCCCCGTGCCACCGCGGAAGCAGGTACCACACCATCCGCTCATAGAGCGGCACATGCCAGGGGTCCAGCGCCACGCCCTTTTTGAAGACCTCTTCGGTCTTTTCGAGATCGTAGGAGAGCCCCCTTGCCACCTCCATCAGCAGCGCATAAAGGTAGGCATCCTTTCCGTCTTTGGCCTCTGCTTCGTGGAGCAACTGTTCGGCGTTTTGCAGGTACTTCTTGAAGTCTTTCCTGCCTTCAGGCGTGGTTTCGCTGGCCCACCCGCGCCCGCGCGCTTCCCACGCATAACTAATCTCGGCTTGCGCTTTGGCGATCAGCGGCGCCGCTGAGTCGGGATACGCAGCGGCCCAACGGTCGAGCACGGGCCGGTATCCCTCTCTTCTCTTGGCGGTTACGGTCCCATAACCATCCTCGATTCCCTCATAAAAACTCTCCAACTCGAAGGGGCCGTCAAGCGGGCGCGGCTTATGCTCGCGCAACTCAGCGGCGAACTGTTCCAACGCCTCGAACTGTTCGCTGCCGAGCAGCCGGCCCACCTCTTCCTGTTTCACCCAATACTGCCGGTTCAGCGGCAGACCTTCCCTGCGTTCCACGCCGCCCCCGGCGTTGTTTTCAACGGTGTTGTCCTTTTCTTCAGCCGACGAACCCTCGTCAACGATCAAGATGCCGCAGTCTTTGTTATCCCGGCACTCGTTGCCGATGAGTTCAGCGGTAGAATTCAGCCGTACGCGAATGCCGCTCCCGCCGTTGTTCAGCGCCTTATTCCCCTGGAACGTAGCCTTGCTCCTCCACCGGGCGACATTGAACCCGACTTCGCCATTTTCCTCGCATACGTTATCAGTGGCGGCGCCTTGCGCCCCATGAATATAGGATATGCCGCACACTTTGTTCTTTGCGCAGGTGTTGTTCACTGCTTCGCATCTGGTGCCCACGGAACTCGCCACAATGCCGCTGTCGCCATTCTCCCGGCATACGTTGCCGGTGACCCGGACCTCCGCCCCAGTCGACGCGTAGATCCCGTAAATGGTGTTAAGCGAACACGTGTTGGAGTCCAGGGAAGCTTTGCTGCCGTCGAGCCACAGCCCCCAGCCGTTGCCGGTGCAGGTGTTTCCGGTCAGGTTCACGTCGGCTTCGTCACCCATAGCACAGATGCCGCTGCCAGAGTTTTTTTCACATGTATTGGAAGCGGCCTCCACTTTGGAATTCCAGATATGGATACCGTCATTGTTATTGGAACGACATGTATTATTTGCCAGCTTGACGCGTTTGTCCGTTCCCCTTACGATAATTCCCGACTGCGCGTTCTCTTCGAAGAGGCATTCGGATATCTCGCATTCGCTCGAACCGGTGACGACAATCCCGCAGCCGCCACTCTTTCGAAAGGTGCACAGCCTTATTTTAGCGTTGCTGTTGCTGATGATCAGGAGGTCCGGCCAACGGCGTTGCTCGCCGGTCTCTTTGTTGATGTGCTCCAAGGCAATGCCTGTGATTTCCACCGGGTCGGAACAGTCCAGCACGTTGAGCAGGGGTCCCTTGTCGACGAAATTTTGCAGGACAGTGGTGTCGCGCGATTCGCCGGAAAGACTTACGCCGCCCTTGAGCTTGAGCGTCTCCTTGTATGAGCCCGCGGCGATTTTGACCGTATCTCCCGAGCCCGCGGCATCAATCGCGGCCTGGATACTTGGATATTGCCCGGGCACCTCAAGAGTAGCCCCCTGCGCCCACCCCGCAACAATCAGCAGCCCAAGAACTGCCCCTAACGACCTCATCCGTAGTTTCTCCCCTGCTGTTCCCTATTCTTAGGATTATTGTCATCCCTACCCAATCCCCACGTTAGAACAGGTTACTGTTCACACAGGGTCTTGTCAAGGACATCCGAGGTTACCAGAATCCGCACGTAAGGCTCTTTCACCTCGAAGCGAGTTCTTGATTGGGCTTGTAAAGGCAGGCCATTCCGCCATCCCGGGGTCTTGGTGTGAACACGGTGGGTCTCTTGATGCGACGCAGCGAGACCGCAAGCGGCA
>JAPLKX010000387.1 GCA_026387845.1 Candidatus Hydrogenedentota bacterium
CAACGGCAAGATCCGGTTCAGACACGACCGGCACCTCACCGAACACCCGCGCGGACAGGACCTCAATTGCGTAAGTTGCCACGGGCAGATGGTCCAAGGCACCCATATCGGCGTCACGCAGACCACCTGCCTCACCTGCCACTTCTATGGACGCGGGGACAAACCCGTCGCCGCCGGCGATTGCCTCAGTTGTCACGCCGTACTCGACGAGACCGTCAAGATCGGCAATGAGAAATTCAACCACCCGGCGTTTCTCGCCGACAAGTCCAACGTCGGCTGCAGCCACTGCCACAGCCAGGTCACGCAAGGCCAGGGAACCGTCTCTCCGGTGCGGTGCCGGTCGTGCCACCTCGAGACGTACGGGCCGATTGAAGACCGCCAGGCGTTCCACCTTGTCCACGTCCGAAACAAGCATTTTGACTGCCTGCAGTGCCACGACGAGATCCGCCACGGGATCCGGCCGATGGATCAGCAGGTTCAACTCAGCTCGATGGACTGCAACTCGTGCCACGGCGGCGAACGCCACACCATCCAGGAGCGTATCTACGCCGGAACCGCCATCTCGGAGATTGAGCCGTCGCCCGATTTCATGTACGTGGCGGGCGTAACCTGCGACGGCTGCCACACCGACGCTCATCTTCTGCGTGTCGGCGAAATGACGCTTACCGGCAAGCAGTCCGGAACCAAACAGTGTACGGACTGCCATGCCGACGAAAACTACGGGACCATGCTCAAGGATTGGCAGGTGGAGATCCACGGGCGCGTCGACCAGTTGACAAAACGCCACGAGGCCGCCGCCGCGACCCTTGCGGCATCCGCGGCGCCCGAAGCGCAAACCGCCCGCGAGACGATTGACAAGGCCAAGACGAAGCTGGATCACGTCGTGCTCGACGGCAGCTACGGCGCACACAACTATTTCTACATCACCAGCATTCTCGACAGTGCCGCGGCCGATCTCGATGCCGGTGAAGCGGCGATCTCCGCGCTGCCCGCGCCTGAACAACAGGATACCCCGAAATGAAATGGGACCTTTCTGATAAGAGCCGCGTTGACTCGTTCATCGCGCAGGTCGAGCGGCTTTCGGGACAAAACGTGAGCGACTGCTACCAGTGCGGCAAATGTTCGGGCGGCTGCCCCGTCGTCGCCGACACCACGCTGGCGCCGAACCGGGTGATCCGGCAGGTGCAACTCGGGTTGAAACACGAGGCGTTGACGAACGACCTGGTGTGGTCCTGCGCAGGCTGCTACACGTGCAGCAGCAGATGCCCGGAAGGCGTCGACACGGTCCGCATTATTGATGCGGTCAGGGCAATCGCGCTCCACGAAGAAGTCCGACTCAACGGCGGGGCCGCCGCGGTTCGAACATTTTACCGGGCATTCCTCGACAGCGTCCGGGATTTCGGGCGGCTGAGCGAGGTCGGCCTCATGGGCGGGTACAACATCAACTCCGGCAGGTTCTGGACAAATATGGCCAAGGCGCCCTGGTTCCTGTTGAAAGGCAAGATCGGCGTGACGGCGCACCGCGTGAGCAACCTTGACCGGCTCCGGCGCGTTTACGAGCGCATACACGAACTGGACGGCAAGGCGGTCGCCGACGCGGGGGCGCAGCGCCCGGAGGAGCACCATTGAAACTCGCCTACTACCCCGGATGCTCGCTGTTGTCGACCTCGGCGGAGTATGCCCATTCCGCGGAATCGGTGCTGGAAGCGCTGGGCGTCGAACTGGACGAGGTGAAAGACTGGGTATGCTGCGGGGCCACTCCCGCCCACGCCACCAGCCACCTGCTCGGGATCAGCCTTCCGGCGATCACGCTTGCGGCGGCGCAAAAACAGGGCCACAACAGCGTCGTCACGTGCTGCGCCGCCTGCTATAGCCGGCTTAAACAGGCAGGGGCCGAAATGGACGCGAATTCCGCCCTGCTCGACGAGGTCAACGGCATCATTGAAGAGAAATACACGGGCGGCGTGACGGTTCTCCACTTGCTCGAACTGCTCAACCATCATATCGGGCTCGACGCCGTCCGCGCCAAGATTACGCGGCCCCTGGCGGGCCTGAAAGTGGCCTGTTACTACGGCTGCCTCATTTCGCGCTTGCCCGAGAAGCTGCGGATCGACAAGGTCGAGTACCCCACGTTGATGGACTCTCTTTTGACAGCGGCAGGCGCTGAGGTCGTCGATTGGCCGTTCAAGACCGAATGCTGCGGCGCCGCGCTGACGCTGGCCCGGCAGGACATTGTGGTCAGGCTCAGCGGCCGCATTATCGAGATGGCCAAAGAATGCGGGGCCGACGTGATCGCGGTGGTGTGCCCGTTGTGCCAGGCGAACCTCGACATGTACCAGTCCGATGCCGAGTCGAAGCTCGGCCGGGCGCTGGGCGTGCCGGTCCTTTTCTTTACGCAGTTGCTGGGACTGGCGATGGATGTGCCGCGGGAGAAGCTCGGGCTCGAGAAGATCATCGTCGACCCGATCCCGATTTTCGCCGGGAAAGGGTTAGTGGAAGGGAGCCAATTGTTATGACGGCGGCCGCCAAAAGCCAGGGAGGTCTCTAGGCCATGTCGCGCATGGGCGTGTTCATATGCTGGTGCGGCGCGAATATCGCCGAGACGGTTGACTGCAATGACGTGGCCCGGTATGCCGGAACGCTGCCGGGCGTAGTGATTGCGCGCAGCTACAAATACATGTGCTCCGATCCCGGCCAGCGCATCATTACCGACGCAATTAAAGAGCACAAACTTTCCGGCGTTGTGGTGGCGTCGTGCTCGCCGAGGATGCACGAGCAAACGTTCCGCAAAACGGCGGCCACCGCCGGCCTCAACCCCTACATGCTGGAGATGGCGAATATTCGCGAGCACTGTTCGTGGGTGCATACCGATCGCAAGCAGGCCACGGAAAAAGCCAAAGACCTCGTGCGGGTGCTGGTCGAAAAGGTCAAGCGCAACCTCCCGCTGAAAGAGATCGAGATCCCCGTTACCCAGCGCGTGATGGTGGTCGGAGCGGGAATTGCCGGCATACAGGCCGCGCTGGACATCGCCGCCGCCGACAAGGAGGTCGTGCTGGTCGAGCGGAAACCCAGCATCGGCGGTTTCATGTCGATGCTTGACGAGACGTTTCCCACGCTCGACTGTTCGCAGTGCATCTTGACGCCGCGCATGGTCGACATCATGCAGAACAAGAACATCAAGCTGTACACATATTCCGAAGTCGAGTCGGTCGATGGGTATATTGGCAATTTCGAGGTGAAGATCCGGCAAAAGGCGCGCAACGTCGACATGACCAAGTGCACGGGGTGCGGCGAGTGCTGGCACAACTGCATGGCCCTCAACAAAATCTCCATCCCGCCCAAGCACACCGTCAAACAGAAGACCGCGCCGGAAGTCGTCGCCGCGGTCAACGACATCGCCGCAAAATATCAAGACCCCGCCGGTATGGTCATCGGCGCATTGCAGGATATCCAGACCCGGTTCAATTACCTTCGTCAGGACGCGCTCGAGTATTTCAGCGAGAGATCCGGCGTGCCGCTGAGCCGGTTGTACGGCGTTGCGCGGTTCTACAGCGCGTTCAGCCTGAAACCGCGGGGCAAGTTTATCATCCGCGTGTGCCTCGGCACCGCCTGCCACCTCAAAGGCAGCGGCGGTATAGCGGACGCGGTCTCGCGCGAACTCGACATCGGCGGCGGCGAGACCACAAAAGACTTGCAGTTCACGCTCGAGCGCGTGAACTGTCTGGGGGCATGCGCCCTGGCGCCGCTGGTGACAGTGAACGGCAAGTACCACGGCAAGATGACCATTACCAAAGCGATGAGACTGATTGACGAATGTCGCGCGAAATGCGAAAAGAGCGTGGTGTGATTTTGCGGAGAATTGTCCAAACATGACGGTGGCAACTCAACTACGAACGCCCGATGAGTTGGCGTTGATGCGCAAGCGGATCCTGGCCGCGAGAACCGGCAAGAAGGTCAGCATCTCGATCTGCGCGGGAACCGGCTGCCGGGCCCAGGGCAGCCTCGATCTGTTTGAGGAATTCAAGCGCCAACTCGAAGCCGGCGGAATCGAGGACGTCGAGGTACGGGCGACGGGCTGTCATGGATTCTGTGAACAAGGACCCCTGGTAGTGATATTTCCCCGGAAAATCTTCTATAAAGGCGTGGGCGTAAACGATGTTTCGGCCATCATCGAGAAAACGGTCCGCAACGGCGAAATAGTCCAGCCGCTCTTATTCAAGGATCCGGTTACTGCGCGGCGGTGTGAACTCGAGGACGAGGTCCCGTTCTACGCCAAGCAGCAGCGCATTGTGTTCCGCAACAACGGCAAAATCGATCCCAACCACATCGAAGACTACATCGCCGCCGGCGGATACTCGGCCCTGGTGAAGGCATTGACCAAGATGACACCCGAAGACGTGTGCCGCGAAGTGGATGCGTCGGGCTTGCGGGGCCGAGGCGGCGGCGGTTTTCCCACGGGGCGGAAATGGGACATTTGCCGGAAACAGGCCGGCGAGATCAAGTACATCATCTGCAACGGCGACGAGGGCGACCCCGGCGCCTTCATGGACCGCAGCATCATGGAAGGGGACCCCCACGCCGTGCTCGAGGGCATGGCCATCGGCGCACACGCCATCGGCTCACAAAAGGGTTATATCTACGTCCGGGCCGAGTATCCTCTGGCCGTAGAGAATCTGTCGTTGGCCATCGGGCAGGCGCAAGCCCTGGGCTTGCTCGGCGTAAACATCCTCGGCTCGGGGGTGGACTTCGACGTCGAGATCGTCCGGGGGGCAGGGGCCTTTGTCTGCGGTGAAGAGACCGGGCTGATCGCGTCGATCGAAGGCGATATCGGGACTCCGCGGCAGCGGCCACCGTATCCCGCCCAGTCCGGGCTGTGGGGCATGCCGACCAATATCAACAATGTCGAGACCTGGGCCAACGTGCCCGTCATCATCGACCGCGGAGCCAAATGGTTTGCCGGCATCGGAACCGAAAACTCAAAAGGAACCAAGGTGTTTTCGCTGGTGGGCAAAGTGCGGAACACCGGCCTCGTCGAAGTGCCGATGGGCACCACGTTGCGCGAAATCGTGTTCGACATCGGCGGCGGCATTCAAAAAAAACGTAAGTTCAAAGCGGTCCAGATCGGCGGGCCGTCAGGCGGATGTATTCCGGAGGCGCTGCTGGACCTGCCCGTCGACTTTGACAAGCTCCGCGAAGTCGGCGCGATGATGGGATCCGGCGGGCTGATCGTCATGGACGAGAGAACCTGCATGGTGGACGTGGCCAAGTATTTCCTGTCGTTTCTCAAGGACGAGTCCTGCGGCAAGTGTGTCCCGTGCAGGGAAGGCGTGTTCCAGATGAATCGCATCCTGTCGGCCATCGTCAAAGGGAAGGGAAAAGAAGAGCATATTGCGCAGCTCGAACGGCTCGCAAAGTACGTGAAAGCCTCGTCGTTGTGTCAGTTGGGCGCGACCGCCCCCAACCCCGTGCTCTCAACGCTGCGGTATTTCCGCGATGAATACGAGGCGCACATCCGTCAGAAAAAGTGCCCCGCCGGCGTGTGCAAAGACCTCATCGAGTTCCGGATCGACCCCGGCGTGTGTACCGGTTGTCATCTGTGCGCGCGCGATTGTCCTACCAACGCGGTGGCCGGAGAACGAAAGCAACCACACCGGATCAATCTGGCGGCCTGCGTGAAATGCGGCGTCTGCTATGACATATGCCCCGCCAACGCCGTCAAGACCGGGTGAAACAAAAAATGATTGCCCCTGGAGCAATGACGAAATGGCCAAACTGAATATAGACGGCAAAGCGGTTGAGGTCCCTGAGGGACAGACAGTCCTCGACGCCGCGAAAGCGTTGGGGATCGATATACCGACCCTTTGTCATCACCGCGCGATCCCGCCGGCCGGCGCGTGCCGCATATGCGTTGTCGAGGTTACGGCGGGTGCGCGGCCCGGGCTGGTGCCGGCATGCGCCTATCCGGCCCAGGACGGCCTCGTGTTGGAGACGGCCTCCGAATCCGTCATCGAGTCGCGCCATATGACCATTCAGCTTTTGTTGGCGCGGTGTCCCCAGGCCGAGGTTATCCAGGATCTTGCCAAACGGTGGGGCATCGAACCGCTCGGATTCGCGTCACACGATGAAGACCTCGAGGACGACGGCGACGGCAAGCCGCAGGTGAATCAAACCAAGTGTATCTTGTGCGGGCTGTGCGTGCGCGTGTGTAAAGACGTCATCGGCCCTGCGGCGACCTGCTTTGCGGGGCGCGGGCCGGACCGCGAAGTCAGCACCCCCTACAGGCTTTTGTCGGACGTGTGCATCGGTTGCGGCGCGTGCGCCCTGGTATGTCCCACCGGCGCTATTGACCCCGCCGAATTCCTGCCGCGCAAGATCGCCAAGATCCCCAATGAATTCAACCTCGGGTTCGATCACCGGCGGCCGATCCACCTCCCCTTCCCGCAGGCCGTGCCCAATAAGCCCATCATCGACAAAGACAACTGCATCCATTTCCAGACCGGCAAGTGCGGCGCCTGCAAAACCATCTGTCCGGCCGGCGCCATCGACTATGAAATGGAAGACAAGATCGTCGAGGAAAAAATCGGCGCCATCATCGTCGCCACCGGCTACGAACTGCTCGACCCCTCGGTCTACGAGGAGTACGGGTACGGCAGGTACCCCGACGTCCTCACCAGCATCGAGTTCGAGCGCATGGTTTCCGCCAGCGGGCCGAGCGACGGCGAGTTGCGCAGGCCCAGCAACGGCAAGCCGCCCAAGACGATCGTGTTCCTGCAGTGCATCGGCTCACGCGAGGCCGTCGCGCCGGGCAAGCCGTATTGCTCGAAGATCTGCTGCATGTACACGGCCAAACACGCCATCCTTTACAAGCACAAGGTGCACGACGGCCAGGCGTTCGTGTTTTTCATGGACGTCCGGGCCGCGGGAAAAAATTACGAGGAGTTTGTGCGGCGCGTCACGGCCGAAAA
>JAPLKX010000494.1 GCA_026387845.1 Candidatus Hydrogenedentota bacterium
AGTTTCGGACGCCGCTCACCACGTCCACCACCCGCTGGCGCAAACCCGCCCGCAGCGACGTATATGATCGTATGTCAGAACCCAAGTTTCCCATCGCCCATGCAACGGCTATCGAAACAGATCTATTCCGCAAAAACTAGAGGACGGATCAGACGGATCAGACGGATCGGACCTATTCTTTTTTGACTCTCCTCCGGCCTCTTTGCTAATTTCGTGCTTTCCAAGAAGAAACGGAGGTAGCTTATGTCGCCCGCTCAATTCGAAAACGTCACCGCCGTATGCAAGGCCAACGTCTATTTCGGCGGCAAAGTCGTCAGCCACACCATTTTGTTCGCAGACGGCTCGAAAAAATCCCTCGGCCTGATCTACCCCGGCTCCTTCACATTCAACACCGGCGCATCCGAACGAATGGAAATCATCGCCGGCGCATGCCGCGTGAAAGTCGCCGGCCAAACTGGGTTTACCCCCTACCAAGCCGGCACGTGTTTCGTCGTCCCCGCAAACTCCTCGTTTGAAATCGGTGTCGACAACGGCGTCACCGAATACGTTTGCTCGTTCCTCGCATAAGATGTTTGCTCGTTCCTCGTATAAGATTGTGGCGCACCCTGCGAAAAAGGAGCGGTTTATGAGCACAAAGGTTCCGCGTGTAGTAATGTTGGCCCTTCTGACGGTTCTGCTTTCCGCTGCGACCTTGGCGAACGCAGATCCGATAAGTTTCCACAAGATTGCCATCGTGCTGGATCCCGGCGCAGACGACACCGAAGCCCGCGTCGCGGAAGTCCTGCGCGCCAGGATCACAAAACGGTCCCCCGGCGCCGTCGTCGAAATCACAAACGCCACCCCCCCCGCCGGCGGCCTACCCATCTACCTCGCCCAAACCGAACGCGGCGGGATCGCCGACCGGCTGCTCGCCTGGGAAAAAGTCATCTTGCCCACCGACGGGTGGGACACATTCCCCGAAGGTTATGTAGCAAAGTCAGTCCACAACGAATCCATCGTTGCCGTCGGCGCAGACAAACGCGGCGTGCTCTACGCCGCGGGCGAAGTCCTCCGCCGGCTCCGATACACCCCCGACGGCGTATTTTTCCGGCCATTCGCCGTATCCACCGCGCCCGCATACCGGTACCGCGGCTCGTCCTCCAACCAAGGCGGCACAATGCGCCAAATCACCGGCGCACGCGCCTGGACCGCCGAAGAACTCCGCGAGTACACGCTCGACTACGCGCTGGCCGGCGCAAACTGTTTCTATGCCCACGGCGACATGTTTGAGTTCGTCAAATCGTTCGACCTGATGAGCGAGTTCGGCTGCCGGCCTAACCAACTCTCCGATTTTCCCCCCGAATGGCAAGCCACCGAACGCGGCGACTGGGTCTGCCCCTCGATTCCCGAAGCTCGTCAGGCCCTCCTCGCCCAATGGGACAAGCTGTTCCAGTCCCTGCCCGACTACGATGTCCTGCGATTTTTCGCGGGCGACCCCGGCGGGTGCCGTTGCGAGAAATGCGAGCCATGGGGAAAAACCTTCATCTACCTGTGCGAGGAAGTCGCGGGCATCTGGCTCAAGTACCACCCCGAGACCGCCGTCATGATCGCCAACCAGGACGTCACCAACGAAGGCGACCAGGCCATCTTCGACTACTGTAACGAGAAATCGCGCGATTGGCTCTACGCGATCGCGTACGGCCCCGGCAGCAACGCCATGTCCGACTATTTCCGATCCGAGCTCCGCAACGACCTGTTTGAATATCCCGGCAGCGGGCCCATCAACCGGTATCTGGCCGAGACGCTCAACCAACTCCCCCGATGGCAGAAAATCGTTCACTACTCCGACATCACCCACTGGATCAGCGCCCAATACCAGGTCCAAAACCCCGACCCAACCATCATGCGCGTGTACGGCAGGCGCACGTTCCACACGCGCCCAAAGGCCTTCTACAGGATCTTCCAGGCCATCATGCCGTTTTCCGAAGGCGACATCATCTACTCCGAAGGCTACCACGACGAGTTTCACCAGTACATGTGGAACAGGCTCCTCTGGAATCCCAACCAGTCGATGGAAGACGTGGCCATGGATTATTGCAGTTACCAGTTTGGCGATGACGCCGCGCCGATCATGTTTCAGGCCATGTGCCAACTCGAAGACAACCTCGAGACGCCCCTCGAATCCAACCCGGGAATCGAAACGTATTACTCGCTCGTAAAAGAAGCCGGCTCAAAAATGCCCGCCAACCTGATGGCCGCCAATTACCGGTGGCGCCTCCACATGCAAAAGGCCGATCTCGACAAGTATTTCCAACTGAAACTCAAAAACGAACGCGACCGCGAGCGCCGAATCATCCAGCTTGCGTCGAACCCCGCCGATCCCGACACCGCGATCAACCTAGCACTCGCCGTCGCCGCCGAACCCGCCGAGACCGGCAACATGCCGGATCTCCGGGCCGACGCCGGACGGCTCGGCGACGAAACAAACGCGATGTTCGGCGTCCGCAACGTGGGTTATTTCTCCGTCGATAAAGCCCTCACGTCGCTGCCGTGGATCGAGCAAACGCTGCAGAAAGCCGCCGCCGCAGAGTCCCCCGATCAGAAACGGATGCTGCTGGCCCTGATCGCCGATTACGAGAACCCGGGCGAAGGCGGCTTCTACGACGATGCCGGCAACAAAGACCGCCAGCCGCACCTCGTCAAGGGCGAGTCGTTTGATGCGGCCGCCATGATGGATCCCAACAACCGGCCCTCGCAGAGCACGCTCGCCTACAGCCTCACCGATCCCCGCGGCGTCGTGTTCAGCTACACCGGGCTCGACCCCGCCGCCTCGTACAAACTCCGCGCCACGCTCGTCGCACCGCGCATACCCAAAGAGGTGATCGACGCGCCCGTCAAACTCAAGCTCGTCGAGAACATCATCGCCGACGGCCAATACATCGCCCGCGACGTCGAAGTACCCGAGTTCACCGCCGACTTCTTCGAATACGACATCCCGCAGGACCTCACAAAAGACGGCACGCTTGACCTCACATTCGAGCGCGGCGCCGGCAGCCTCGCCGTCGGCGTCTCCGAACTCTGGCTGATCAAAAAGTAACGTCGGGACGCCCCCTGGCGCTCGTAGGGACGCCCCCTGCCCGCGCTTCTTAGCGCGGCGTTGTAGGGGGTGTCCCTCTTTTCTCCTCCCGACTCCAGTCTCCACACTCCGGTCTAACCCCATTGCAATTCCCGCAAAACCCTGCTAATTTATCCCCGGAGTATTTGTGGGGGCGGCGGGGCTACTACTCAAACTCATTTGACCCGACCGGGAGCTATCACCTATGAGCAAGGCCGTCGCAAAAGCAGTGGCCGATTTCCTCAGCGCCTCGAGCAAGGACTTCCTTGTCATCCTCAAGAAGGAGACTCTTGTAAAAGAAGCCAACGTCCCCCTGCTGGAACAGTGGTTAAAAGACCAAATCCTCTATTTCGGCGGCGGTTCCGCTCATACCAGCGAGTGGGTGAGCCTGTTTGTCGACAACACCCGGGCCGGCGGCGGCGGAATTGGCAACCTTCTCGCCATCATCCAGCGCGTCCGCAACGCCATCATCGACTTCTGCGCCGGAAAACTCCCCGGCATCAGCGACACCGACCTCTGCCGCACCGTTCTCGATTACGAGAGCGAATTCATCAAACGCGTCTGCGACACCTACACCGAAGCCGAACGTAAAAGCGCCGCATCCGCTCAGCGCAGGCAGAAAACACTCGCCAATTCCATGCACAACGCCTTCGTCACCCTCAACATGGACGGCATCATCGACCTCAGCAACACCTACTTCAGCAACATTGTCGGGATGGCCGAAGATCGAATCCCCGGCGCCGATTTCCTCTCGCTCTGCCAGCCCGACATCGCCGCTGAAATCAAACGCGAGCTTCGCCAGAAACGCGGCAGCAGCGCCAGAACATTCAACGGCAACCTCGTCACCGCGCTCGGCGCCACAACCGCTGTCCAGTTCTGGGTGCTCCCCATCTTCGACCCGCAAGGGTTCCGCAGCGGGCTCGCCATCGCCATGACCAAGCTGGATCCCGGCGTCCGGTTCCCCGGCAGCACGTTTTCCAGCCTCGTCGAAGAGATCGCCGGCGTGCTTGGAATCGGCCTCTACGTCATCGACGCCAACTTCCGGGTCGTCAGCGCAAACGAAATGGGCCACTTCTTCGCCGAAGTCGGTCAAGAAGACAACTCGTTCCACTGCTGCCACAACCTCGACGAACAAGGCCGGTGCCGTGACTGCCTCCGCAAGCGCGTCTTTGAAACCGGAATGCCGCAGCATGCCACCGTCCAGTTCAAGATCCCTTCCGGCGACGTCCGCTGGGTCGAAATGACGTGCATCCCGTTCAGAAACGAGCAAGGCGCAGTCACCCACGTCGCCAAACTCGTCCGGGACGTCACCGAACAAAAAATGCTCGAAGGACAACTCCTTCAACAACAACGCGAAAGCCTTGTCTGGCATCTCGCCGCCAGTGTGGCCCACCAACTTAGTAACCCCCTCGGCGTCATGATCGGGTTTGCCGAAATGCTCTCCCAGGGCATCCCACCCAACCGCGTCCACGAAGCCGTAAACACCATCCTCCGCAACGGCATGCGCTGCAAAGAAATTGTCGACAACCTCATGGAGTTCGGCCACGGCGCGTCCGGCGAGTTGGTGCCAACCGACCTCAACGCCCTCATCAAACAGCGTGTCAGCGCCGTCTACGCCGAGACCCGGATCGAGTGGCGCCTCGCCGACGGCCTCCCCCTCGTCCTATGCGCGCCCGACCAGATGGCCCTGGTACTGCTCCACCTCGTCGACAACGCGCTGTGGGCGGCCAAGTCGCGCGTCATCATTCAAACCGAACCGGGTGAAAACGCCGTGCTCGTCCGTGTCATCGACGACGGGCCCGGCCTGGCTGAACAGTACCGCGCTCACATGTTTGAGCCGTTCTTTACCACCCGCAGAGACCAAGGCGGGGTCGGCCTCGGCCTGTGCCTCTCCCGCCGGGTCGTCGAGCTCCACCGCGGCCAACTCACGCTCGACGAGTCCGTCTCGCCCGGCACGTGTTTCCTGATCAGCCTGCCCGCCGCAGGCCACCTCCAACCCGCGGAAGAACCCGTCGAGTCGCCCGAACCCGCGGCAAAAACCGGCCGGCGCGTCCTGCTTGTTGAAGATGAAAACGACCAGTTGTACCTGCTGGCGCTGGCGCTCCAGATGCAGGGACACCAGTCCGACACCGCAAAAACCGGCTCACACGCCATCGAACTCATCAACAGCTTCAAATACGACGCCGCCGTCATCGATATGCTGCTCGCGGACGAACTCGGCGGAAAAGACCTCTACAAGATTCTCCAGCGCGCCGACCCCCAACTCGCCGAACGAACCCTCTTCATCACCGGCGACACCATGAAGTACGAAACCCGCAGGTTTCTCCAGGAAATCAAGCGGCCCTACCTCGAAAAACCGTTCATGATCGCCGATTTCACCACCGAAATCGAACGCATCATCCAAACACCACCCCGCCCTACCCCTTGAAAATCCGTCAGTCCTTTATGTCGCTTATGTCCCTTTTGTCCTTTCTCCTTCCTTCCTGTAAACTTGCCCAAACAGGAGTCGTTGCCATGCATCACCGTATTACGCGCCGCCGGTTTCTCCACACCGCTTCAACCGGCCTCGCGCTCGCCGCAATCAGCCCGTCCATCCACGCCCAGACGCCCAACCCCAAAACGCGACTCGTCATGGTGCAAAACGCCCAGGCCACCGACGATAATGGCCTCGGCAAGCCCGACACCGTCGCCGCAATGGTTCACCAGGCCGTCTGCGAACTCACCGGCAACACCGACAAAGCTGCGGCATGGGCCTCGCTATTCAAACCAGCCGACGTTGTGGGCATGAAAATCAACCTCCGGGGCGGCGCCCATTTGTCCACGCAACCGTGCGTCGTCAACGCCATCATCGACGGCCTCGTCGCCGCAGGCGTCGCCCCCAACAACATCATCGTCTGGGACGCATGGACCAAGGAGCTCAAGCCGGCCGGGTATACCGAGAATGTTTCCAACGAAGGTGTGCGCTACTTTTGCAACGACCACGCACAGCCTTCCGCCGGGTTCAAAGAAGATCGCTCGAAAATCCGGGAAGCCTACAGCGATGAACCCGTCAAAGTCGCCGACAAAACCGTCTATTTCACCCGCATCATGACCGACATGATCACCGCACTCATTAACGTGCCCATGGTTAAAGACCACGTCATGGCCGGCGTCACCTGCTCGATGAAAAACCATTATGGATCCATCCTCACCCCCAAAGACCTCCACAAAAACGCCTGTGACCCCTATCTGGCCGAACTCAATGCCGCACCCGCTATCCGCGGCAAAACCCGCCTCATACTCGTCGATGGGCTCCGCGCGCTCTACAACGGCGGGCCCCGCGACAACGAACAGTATCATTGGAATCTCAACTCGATTATCGCCGGAACCGACCCCGTCGCCGTCGACTCGCTCGCCGGCCGGTTGCTCGATGAAAAGCGGGATGAAAAAGACATGCGGCCCGTCATGCCAAAAGCCCACTACATCGAAACCGCCGCAAAAATGGGCCTCGGGACAGACAAGTTCGAAGAAATCGACTTCCGCCAGATCAGAAATAGCTAAAGCCATCCGCAAAAGCCATAGGACATATAGAAATGCAAGTCACATTAGAACCCACAAGTCACACCACAACCCCTTGACAAATTAACGTATTTCTACTAGAGTTTAGTAGGGTGACAATAGCCAATATGGGCAGAAAGGAGGGAGGCAAGTTAGAAAACGCAAGATCTTCTGTTTTCATCGACGTAGGCAAATCAAACATGAGGAGTCTTGACATGAGAAAAAGAGGATTTACACTGATAGAGCTTCTGGTGGTTATAGCAATCATAGGGATCCTTGCGGCGATCCTGCTGCCGGCACTGGCCCGGGCGCGCGAAGCCGCTCGCCGCGCCAGTTGCGCTAACAACCTGAAGCAGTTGGGCTTGGTATTCAAGATGTACGCCAACGAATCCAAGGGCGAGAAGTACCCGCCCGTCTCAGAGTTTCGCACTCAACCCGGTGTCGCCTGCGAGGCCGGCCTTGCCGCGGGTATTCCCGCAAGCCAATGGGCGGCCGCTGCCGAAAGCCGGACGTATGTTTTTGCGCATATCCCGATGATTTACCCCGAATACCTCACCGACCACAAAGTGCTCATTTGCCCGTCCGAGGCCGATCCCCCCATTCTTGAAGATCCTGTCTCGGGCCAGAGCATTGTGGCTTTGCCGTGTGACGACTACGGCACCGGACAGAGCGGCACCGATGAATCCTACTACTATACGGGGTGGGTGCTGGATCAGGCCGACCATGAAGACTTCGACGCGGGCGGTCTCGACCCCGCTTTTGCGGGTAACATGGTTTCAATGCAGCTGGCGCTCGGGCTGCAAATGGGTTTCGGCACTTTCGAGAAATGCAACAACGATGTTAATGTAGGCGTTCCTTACGGCAATGGCGGCAGCGCCACCGTCTACCGTCTGCGCGAAGGTATCGAGCGGTTCATGATCACCGACATCAACAATCCCGCCGCGACCGCAATGGCCCAGTCGGAAATCGTCATCATGTGGGACGCCATCGGCCCGCCCATGACCCAGCACGGAAAGTACTTCACATTCAACCACGTGCCCGGCGGCGGCAACGTGCTCTACATGGACGGGCACGTCGAATTCCTGCGGTACCCCAGCCAGTACCCCATGAGCCAGACCTGG
>JAPLKX010000537.1 GCA_026387845.1 Candidatus Hydrogenedentota bacterium
CACCGGCCGCCCCGCCAGACTCCACGCACCCACCGCCTCGAGCGCCGCCGCCGCTTCCCGGTCGGCTCTGCCCGGCCGCCTCAGCCAACCCAGCCGGCCCCATCGGCCCGCCAGAACCGTCTCCCGAACGTTCAATGGGACCCGCGGGTCGATCTGCGGCGCCTGCGGCAGGTAGCCCACCCGTTTGCGGACCTCGTGCCCCGCGCCGTTGTGCGGATCAAGCCCCAGCACTAACACACGGCCCGACCTCAGCCGCGCCAGACCGTTCACCGCCTTCAGCAACGTCGTTTTACCCGCGCCGTTCGGGCCGATGATGCCCACAAACTCCCCGCGGCCCACCCGCAGCGACACCTCCTCGAGTGCCGGCCGGCGGTGAAGCAGAACCGTGGCTTTGTCGAACTCGATTGCCGTGTCAGGGGCCATTTCGACCTTTTCCTTTTGCCGCGCGAACCAGGAGATCCCCGTTTTTCCGCAGCGTGGATTCCCACGTCTCGACTCCCGAAAACCCGCCCGGAAAATTCGACAAAATAACGTGGGCTGCCCCCGTGTCCCGCGCAATCGCCGCCCCCGTCCGCAGCCCGCCGCCCTGAATATTGTCGACCACCAGCTTAACCCCAGCCGCGCGGCCATCTTGCACTAGAGCCGACATCCGGCCCGCGCTTAGTTGATCGTCCTGACCGTACTCACCAACCACAGCAAACCCAGCCCACCTCAAGAAGTCAGACAATTTGTCGTGACATATCACGGTCATGCCGGTACAACCTCCGTCGCTGACTTGACTTAAGAAGGTTGCGCCAGCCTTGCGCACCAACTCGATACGTTCCGCTGCGTTACGCTGATATTCGTCCGCGCGCCCCGGATCCAGCCCCGCCAACACCGACGTAACTCGTTCCACCGCCTGCTCTTGCACCCCCGGTACCAGCCAATTGCCCGTGACGGCTATCGTGTGGACGTGATCGCCCGGAACCTGCGCCGCCGCCAGCACCGACAGAATCCCCGGCATGGATTCCTGCCAGCCGTGAAGCAATACGCCCCCCGCCTTCTTCAGCACCCCAATCTCGCTCGGTTTGGCGTCAAAATGGCCCGGGCAAATCGTCGGCGGAACAAGCGTCTGAACAGAAAAACCCGCGCCCCCGGAAACGGCTTCCACAATGTCCCCGATATGGCTGCTCCCCACCACGACTACAAACGGCTCCTCACCCCAACCCGCAAAAACAGCCAAAGAAAAACAACAAAGGACCGCCAATAGAGTCCGTGTTCGTCCGTGTGAGTCCGTGTTCGTCTGTGCGGCTAAGTGCAGGTCCATGCCCTAATATTACTAAACTGCCCGCCAGTAATACCAGCGCCCGGCGCTCCTACCCACCCAGCTTCTCCTCCGGCCCCCCGCCCCGTTGAAGGCGCCAAAGCTTGGCGTATTTCACGAAAACGCTGAACGCCCCCAGCCCGCACAATACCGCACCGTGGTACCCGTCCAGGAAGCCCCCGCGCAGGACGTACATCTTCAGAAAGCGGAATGCCGGCCGGAGGGTGAGGTCCCGAATCCTGGCTGGTTTTCCTTTATCGTAGAGGTCTTGTGCACCCCATGTTGTAAATCGGTGAAAAGTAGTAAAATACTCGTGGAAGTTTCGATAGGTATCATGGTACATGGGTTCTATGATGCGGCCGACGCTCCCATCGACCACAACCTTGGAGTGGACCCGGCGGTCGAGGTAGCGGCCTTTGCGGGTTCGGAACAGGCGCAGGTTGTAATCCCGCTGCCAGCCGCAGTGGTGGATTCGCTTTCCGAAAAAGTAGGAGAGGCGCCGGATGTTGTAGCCGTCGCAGGCATTCGTATCGCCGATGATTTGCCTGAGCCGGGCGGCCAGTTCATCCGACACCCACTCGTCGGCGTCGAGGACCAGCGTCCATTCGGTTTGGATCTGGGGCAGGGCCCAGTTTCGTTGTTGTGCGGCATTGACGTACTCGTGCACCTCCACGCGGGTTGCCAGCCGGCGCGCGACGTCCTGCGACCCGTCGACCGTTTTTGTGTCGACCACGCAGAACACCTCGTCGGCCCAGGCAACGCTGTTGAGGCATCGCTCGAGCCTGTCGCCCGCATTGGGAACGAGTGTCAAGACCGTAATGCTGCTCATGATGGGCACCGTGGGCTGAATATGCGGCCCATTGTAGCGCAGCGGGTTAGCGTATCCAATCCAGGCGGCCGCCAAGTCCTTTGAGAGGCCTGCCGGTACGGAGTCGTGCTATGGAAAACAAGGGGCTGCAGGGGCTGGTCTTTGAGACAGCCGTTAACAGCATACCCAATGTCGTGGCCGTCTGTCTCCCGTCGGGCATCGTTCAGTTCCTGAACAAGGCCGCCTTTAAATTCCTCGGCACGACGCCGGAACAATCCATCGGCAAGCCACTCTCCGACCTCTGCCCCGCCGAAATCGAACAGGAGGTCTTGGCCATGCTCCAAAAAGCCGTCCAACAGGCCGCAATCCAGGAAGCCGAGGTCTCCGGTACGCTGCTGGATGGCGACCCCTACACCAGTATGCTCCAAGCTGTACCCATGATGGCCGATGGTAAAGTCAGCCTGGTCTTCCTCCTTTCCCATGATATCACCGACCGCATAGAAGTCGAACGCCAGCGCGAGGACCATCTCGAGCGGCTTGACACGCTCCTCAAGGTCTCCCTGGATTTGCTGGGCGTGAACGACATCCAGCACTTGTTGGACGGCGTTGTAGCCGCCGCACAACGGCTCACGGACGCGCGCCTCGCCATGGCCAGCCATCTGTCCAGAAATGGCGAGTGGACGCTCGGCCCCTGTTATCGCGCCCAGGGCGTCATGCCTTGCCTGCCCGCGAAAAGGTTTAGCGAAATGCGCGGCGGCATCTATAAAGAACTCCTCACGGAATCGTCCACGCTGCGACTGACCGACGAGCAGATGCGACGACACCCGATGTGGTGGGGATTGCCGCCCGGCCATGTCCCGCTCCGCGGTTTCCTGGCCACCCGCATCGTCAATGGCGACGGAACAGCTACCGGCATGATCTCGCTCAGCGACAAAGAAAACGGCGAGTTTACTGCTGCCGACGAAACGCTCATCAAACATCTCGGCGCGCTCGCATCACTCGCGCTCCAGCACATCGAGGCTCGAGACCAGGTCGAGAAACGGGCCACTCAGGCCGAAGAGGGCCAAAGAGAACTCGAGGCAATCACCAATACGCTGGCAAAAACAGCCACGGATCTCGCTCAATCAAACAAGGACCTCGAACAGTTCGCCTATATCGCGTCCCATGACCTCCAGGAACCCCTCCGCATGATCACCGGGTTTCTCCAACTCCTGCGCGACCAATACCACGGCCGGTTTGACCAGGCCGCGGACGAGTACGTTGCCTATGCCATCGACGGCGCAGCCCGAATGCAGCGGCTGGTGACGGATCTCCTCGCCTATTCACGCATTGGCAGCCAGGGCGCGACATTCTCCGAGATTAACCTGGATTCCGTCGTGGATCAGGTGCTGGCCTTGTTGAGCGGGCCGCTGGCCGAGACCGGAGCCGTCATCCTTCGAGATCCCCTCCCCCGCGTGGTGGCCGACGAAACCCAGTTGGTCCAGTTGTATCAGAACCTCGTGGGCAATTCGATTAAATTCCGCGGCCAACAAGAACTCGAGATCGAGATCGGCGCCCGGCAAGAGAACGGCCAGTGGCTGTTTTGGGTTCGCGATAACGGCATCGGGTTTCCCCAGTCTCAGTCAGATCGCGCTTTCATGATCTTTCAACGCCTGCACCCCCGGGAACACTACGAAGGAACCGGCCTCGGGCTTGCTATTTGTAAGCGCGTCGTCGAACGACATAGGGGGCAAATCTGGGCAGAATCACAACCCGGACACGGCGCCACCGTCTATTTCACCCTGAACGCCTAGCAAAAAACGGGGACTGGCTCGCCTCCGGCAGTTTGGAGGCGCATTTTCGGCCCGCAGGCGGTTTCAAAATCGTGTCTGCTCTGAAAATTCCCTGCTTCTTACCAGATCCAACCCTGACGCAGACAGCGTAGGTCCGAATTCCGATTCGGACTGAACAACCCCCGTGCCGTCCCATTCGGAGATGGGACCTACTTTTTTGGCAGTTTGTTTTCATCGTTTACGGGGGAGGCAAAGCCTCATGGCAAACTGTCCCTGCTTTTCGCGGACATATTTTCTATATTCCAGTGCCCGCGTCAGACGGCGGCTTCTTTTTCCTTGCCGCCGGTGCGCCGGCCGGACTTGGCCCTCGAGGTGTTTGCGGCGGTCTGGCGCTTTTTCCACCAGGTCTGCCACACATACGCCATCGCGCTTGCGATGGCGATACTCGAATACGTGCCGACTACGATGCCCACCGTCAGGTAGAACGCGAAGTCGTGAAGCACCTGACCGCCGAACAGGAGCAACATGACCACCGCCAGCAGCGTCAGGCCCGAGGTCAGCAAGGTCCGGCTCAACGTCTGGTTGATGGCCTGGTCCATGATTTGCATATAGGACCAGCCGCGGCCGCTGTACAGCTTGATATCTTCCCGGATCCGGTCAAAGATAACCACGGTATCGTTCACCGAATAACCGATGATCGTCAGCACCGCCGCGACCACCGTCATGTCGATATGGCCGCCATAAAGCACCAGCAGGCCCGTCGCGATCAGGGTGTCATGAACAAGCGCTATTACGGCCGTCACGCCAAACACCAGGTTGTATCGGAACCACATGTACGCGATCATGAACAGGAACGAATACAGCACCGCCTTGAGCGCGTCGGTGCGCAACTGGCTGCCGATCGCCGGCCCCACCACTTCCGCACGTTCTATTACCACCTTGCCCGGATCCGCCGGTTCGCCCGCCAACGGCGCCAGCGCAGCCTTCAACCTTCCGCGCATCGTGCCTTCGGCGGGTGCGCTGTCGCTCGTTTCCGCTGCCTGCTGCGTCTCCAGCATTTGAGTTGTGCGGATCGTGAACTGGTTCCTGACGACCGCGGCGCCCTCACCAAATTCCTGGACCACCGCGTCGGTAAACCCGGCGCTCGTCAGCCGCGAGCGGACGTCCTCTATCTTCACCGGCTGCCCGGCGTCCACCCGGACCACCATGCTCGAACCGCTGGCGAAGTCAACCCCGAAGTTCTTCTCGTACCCGCGCGCGAAGAACACCGCGATCCCTGCCAGGATTAGCAGGCCGCTGCCCAGGAACGCCTTGTTGCGCCATTCGATGAACGGGATCTTGGTGTCCGCCGGAATTAGGCTCATCATCGTCAGTCTAGTTAGCTTCTTGCGGCTGACAATAAAGTCGAAGACGGCCTTCGTGACCACCAGCGCCGTAAACACGCTGGTGAAAATACCGATGGCCAATGCCACGCCGAATCCCTGCACCGGCCCCGTCCCGAACTGCAGCAGCACCAACGCCGCGATCAGCGTCGTGATATTCGAGTCCATAATCGTCACGGTCGCCCGCTTATATCCGAGTTCAATCGCCGAGATCAGCGACTTCCCGTTCCTCACCTCCTCGCGCACGCGCTCGAATATGAGCACGTTCGCGTCCACCGCCATGCCCAGCGTCAGCACGAAACCCGCGATGCCCGGCAACGTCAGCGTCAGCCGGAAATAGGCAAACGCCGCCAGCATGATAAACCCGTTCAGCAGCAGCGCTACGTTCGCTACCAACCCCCCGAACCGGTAGTAAAACAGCATGAAGGCCACTACCGCCACCAGCGCAAACACCGACGAGTACAGGCCCTTTCGGATCGAGTCCGTGCCCAGGCTCGCCCCGACCACGCCCATATATTCCTCGCGCACGGGAACCGGCATCGACCCCGAGTTCAGCGCGATCGTCAGGTCCTTGGCCTGTTCAAAACTGAAGTTGCCCGTGATCTGACCCTGGCTGGTGATCCGGCTCTCGATCGTCGGCGCCGACACCACCACGCCGTCCAGCACGATCGCCAGCGGCCGGCCGATGTTGTTGCCGGTTACTTCGCCAAACCGGGTCGCCGCGTCGGAGCCGAACCGGAAGTGGATCATGTAATAGCCGGGCTTCTCGTAATTCTCGGTAAACGTCGCGCCGGCCAGCCCTTCGCCGGTCATCTGCGGCTCCGCGTCAAGCAGGTACAGTTCGTACTCCTGCTCGTCCCACGGGTTGGGCGCCTGGCTGATAAAAAACTTCTTGCCCTCGGGCACCAACCCTTTTGAAGCGTTGATCTCCTCGACCACCCCGCGAACCTGCTGAATCTTGTCGACCGGGATCCGGAAAACGCCGGCGAGACGCGGCTTCATCAAAAACGGCGTGAACCGGTTCTCAAACCGTTTGTCCGACCGGATCGTGTTGATGACGTTGGTCGCTTCCTCGGGGCCCGACGCGATATGGAACGTCAGCAGGGCTGTCTGTTTGATGAGACGCGTGGCCCGGTCTATGTCTTTTTCGCCCGGCAACTGGATCTGGATCTGGTTGGTCCCCAGCGCCTGGATGATCGGGTCTTTCGCCTCGAACTCCGAAATCCTTCTCCGGATCTTCTGCAGCAGCAGTTCCTGGATCGCCTTCTCGTCGAAGCCTTTCTCTTTCTGCTCGGGGGTCAGTTCGAACCCAAGAACCATGTGGACACCGCCCTGAAGGTCCAGCCCCAGCGTCACCACCTGGTCCACGTCGAACTCCGCCCACCGGCGTACCCCGTCTTTGACGTCACGCAAAAGGCTCGGCGGATGATACACCGCATCTTCGGCTTTCCACGCGGCGACCCGCTCCTGCCGCGTCTGGGGGGAAAGCAGCATCCAGCCTATGGTCGGGTAGATGTAAATGCCCGTGAAAACAAGCACCAGTACAATCACAAGATTTCTATACAGGTTATTTTTCATTGACGACTCCAGAAACGCGCGCTACGCCGGATAATGCTTGGCTTGAACTCGTTTATTCTTCTTTCTCGCTCGAGGTAATTTGGGAGATCGCCCCGCGCAGGAACTCAATATTTACGTTGTCGTCGACACGAACAACGACAGATCGTTCGCTCAAGCCGACCACCGTCCCGCAAATGCCCCCCGTCGTCACCACCTTGTCCCCCTTCGCCAGAGCCGCCAGCATCTGCCGGCGCTCCCGATCACGCTTCTGATTCGGACGAATCATGAACAAATACATGATCAGAAAAAATATCGCTATCATCGGCACGAAACTGGTCAGACCGCTCGACGGAGACGTCGCCGGAGCCGATTCCGTACCTTCCGTCGCCTGGGCCAACACAACGTCCCACACTGTCCCGTTTCCTCCTAGGTTAATAAGAACAGAAAAAGCGCTCGTCCACAGGCACTTGCGAACCGTTCAGCAACTTCATTCAGAAGCGTACTGATTCAAAAACGCCTTTTTAAATAACGCAAAACCGCCCGCCTGTATTGCCCGGCGCACATTAGTGGTCAATTGTAGCATAAAGAAAAGGTTGTGTAAAGTGTTCAGCCGAAGCGACAATACCTCTCCCGAACGGTACAAATGGCTCAAGTACGCCCGGCTGTACGTCCCGCAAACCGGGCACCCGCAGTTCGGGTCGAGCGGCCCGAAATCCGTCGCATACCGCTGGTTCTTGATGTTCAGCCGCCCCTGCGACGTGAACAACGACCCGTTCCGGGCATTCCGCGTC
>JAPLKX010000706.1 GCA_026387845.1 Candidatus Hydrogenedentota bacterium
ATGGGGTTTGGGGTATGGGGTTTGGGGGGAGCTGGGAAAGGGACGAAAGGGACGCAGGGGACAAAAAAGAATGGCGGTTAGATTGAGCCGGGTTTGGATTCTGGGACAGTGGGTTACATCGACTCCTGCACTCTCGGTACGCACACTTGGGACAGAAGGCCCCATCTTCTCCTTCGAACAACTCAGCCAACTCCCCAGCGACTATTGAGCCGCTTGTTTAGCGGGCGAGGTCTAGATATATTCTCGGTGTACTCCGTGGTCTCCGTGGTTGATGTAGTGAACCACGGAGGACACGGAGAACACGTGCTTGGATGTTGTTCACGCGTGGAGGCTGTATGGAACGGATCTCAATTGGGCGGAGAGACTTGACGCATGACCTTTTGCTTCCGACGCTGTTGTTTGGGGCGATAGGGGGGTTGACGTGGGCGGTACGCGGGTGTTCGGGTTTCGGGGCGTCGGCGGGGTGCATTTTTGCGGGGGTGACGCTGGGTACGGCGTGGTGGTTTATCGCGCGCGACCCGACTGGGGTTCAGTCGCGGCGGTATGCGTCGGGCTGGATCATTCTGGCGATGACGGTGGCGTTCGGTATAGCGGGCAACCGGGGCTGGATGCAGTGGCCCAGTTTTTTCAGCAACCAACTTATAATCAATTTCACCACCAGGGAGTCCACTTATATCTCGCGCACCTATGGATTCGCCTGGCTGTTCATAGCGGGGATACCGTGGGCGGGCTTGGGAGCGTGCGGGATTGCGTGGTGCGCGTCGGGCCGGCGGACCTCGGCGTGGCAATGGCTGGTCCGGCTTGCGTGCGGGATCGGCGGGGCCTACCTGCTGAGCGTGGTCTTGTATAACCGGTACCCGGAAGTGTTCTTGCCGCTCTACTCGAGCCTGAAGGACAAGTACCAGGACCTGGGGACAAACAATGCGCTTTGGAAACTCGTCAGGGACAATCTGGAAGCCATGATCCAAATGGGTTTGTACCTGGGTTTCCTGTTGTTTGAAGTTGCACGGCGCGATTGGAGAAACGTGACGCTGATTTCGACGGTGGGCCTGGTGAACGGGGTGGGCTGGTCGTTGCTGCAGAATTGGTCCTGGGCCAGCGTGTGGTGGCCGGATGCGCGGTTCAATTTCTGGCGCTGCTGGGAGACGTCCGGCGGCATCAGTATCGGCATCGCCTATGGCGTGGCGTTCTGGCTCGTGAACCGGCGTCCGAAGCGCGGCGCGCAGGCCGCGCCTGCCGCGCAGGCCGCGCCTGCCGAGCAGGCGGCTCCGAGCCTGGGCTGGCTGGCGGCTTTCATAGTCACGGCTTTACTCGTCGGCGTCGTTTCTCCGGAGGTCGTGCCGGTATGGTGCTCAGCCCTGTTGACGTTCGTTGCCATCGCGTTTGCCATCGCCTACTACGCGAGGGCGAGAAAGCCATCAGACGCCGCGGCCTGGTCTCCTTACGGCCCGAACCTCGAGCGGTGGGGCGCCTACACGGGGTTGATCCTCGGGCTGGGCCTGTCCATCAAGAACGGCCTGAAAGGCTGGGCGAACATCTACCTTGGAAACGAGGGCTACTGGGATAATGTGTTTATGAACATCGTGGGGCCGGCCATGATTCTTGGGTTGGCAGGCGTCTCGCTGTGGATTCTCTTCCGGCCACGTCCGGCCGGCCCGCAGGACGACCCGTTCCCGCGAGCCTACGGGCTGATGTGGGCCGTCCTTTTGGTGCAGAACATTATTGCGCAACTTATCACCGGCCCCCACGACAACTGGGCCGAGGTCGCCTTCTGCCTGTATTACGTATTGCTGTTTCTGATCACGGCCGTCATTGTTTTTCACTACCATTTCGTGGCGCGGGTCCTGAAAGCGGCGCCCGCAACGGCATGAGAGAATTCATCCAGAATCGGGAGGGCCGCGAAAAGCGGGGACAGGCACGCTTTCTTCAAACTGCCGAAGAAGCGCTTAAGAAAGCGTCGCGAGCCAGTCCCCGTTTTTCCTGTTTTTCGCTCATGCGTTGTCTTCAAATCGACGTTTCCATTTTAGACAAAGGGAGGCGGCGGGAACTCGCTATTTTTTCTTGGGACCGACAACTGAACAGCGGTAAATCTCATCCGTGGTGTGCAGCGTGATATCGCCCCGTTGGGCCGCCGCCAGAACTTCATTGTCGGAGAAATACTGCGTCGGCGCGATATTGAACGTAATCTCCACTTCCCGCCACAACGGGTTGAACCCGTCGCCCTGGATGGCGTCGATCACCGAAATAAAGGGAGCGCCGCCGGACAGCATGGCTTCGGACGTGTAGATGACGTTGATGCCGGAGTTGTGGGCAATCAGCGCCTTTTCCGCCTGGGCCGATAGTTCCATGAAGTTGATTGTGAGAAGCTTGGCGTCATAATAGGTGGGCATGTTTCCACCGGAGCCGTTGGGGCTTGCCGCCATTGTGAGACTTGCCCCAACCAAAAGCAGCCCTGCCAGAACAGTTGTTGTGATTATTCGGCGCATCGTGTGCCTCCTTGTTTTTGCCAATATTTTCCAGGTCAGGAATTCGCGCCCCCTCCCTCCTCGGTTAAACGGCTATCCCGGCGCCGGTATTCCGCCCAGGTGTTCTGCGCCCCTCCGTCGTGTGCGCGAAAAGCGGCAGTGGAACTGGTGAAAAAGCCAAGGCGATGGCTTCAAGGCCGCGAAAAGCGGGGACAGACACGATTTTCAAACTGCCGAAAATCGAGTCAGTCCCCGTTTTTCGCGGGGCCGACTTCGGCGGAGTCGGCCTACTTCGGCGGCGACTACCTCACCTCATTGACCCCGCCCTGCGGGGTTGCTACTATGCTTGTGGAACCAAGCGAGTATGCGCAGATGCCGCAAGTGATCATAGAGCAGCCGGGTGTGCCGCCGGTGACGGTGCCGCTGTCGCAGCAGGTAATCCGGTTCGGCCGTGCCGAGGACAACGAGGTGGTGCTGGTGGCCGAGGAGGTTTCGCGCCACCATGCCGAGGTCCATCGGCGCGGCGACAACTTTGTGCTGCTCGACAAAAAAAGCCTCAACGGGACGTATATCAACCGGCAGCGGGTCGTCGAGCAGTCGCTGACGCACATGGACGAGATCTGGTTTGGCAGCAAGTGCCGGCTGGTCTACCGCGACGACACGTCGTTCGGCCGGGATGATTCGCATAAACACGACTCAAAACTCCTGCAGGACGTCGACAAGATCCGCGAGGAAATGGACCGGGTCGGGGATAACCTGACAATGATGGCCCTCGCCGGCAGGACGCCCGCGCCCGGCGGCACCAGCGCAATGCAGACTCCGCCGACCGCGCGCGCGGACGACGTGATGGTGATGAGCCGTGCGTACCGTCGTTTGTCGGCGCTGTACCGAGCCAGCAAGCTGATCGCGTCGGACTTCGATCTGTCACGCCGGTTGTCGGATGTGCTGGATACGGCCATGGAAGTTATGGACGCGGACCGGGGGTTTGTGTTGTTGCGCGAGCAGGACGGGAACCTGCGGGTGAGCGTGGCGCGCGAGATGGGCCAGGACCTGACGGCGAGTTCGCCGAGCATGGGCGTCGCCGGCAAAGCGGCCATCGACGGCGAGCCGGTGCTGATGGCGGGGACGGACAACGAACTCAACCTCCGCGAAAGCATCATCCGCCAGCGGATCACCAGCGCGATGGCGGTCCCGCTCAAGGTTGAAGACAGGATGCTGGGTTCGATCTACGTTGACACGCGCAGCTTGGACGTCAGCTTCAACGAAGAAGACCTCGAACTGTTTGCGTCGATGGCGGCCCAGCTCGCCATGGCGATCGACAACGTCCATCTCTACCAGGCCAATCTGGCCAGTGAGAAAAAACGGGGCAACCTATCGAGGTTTCTGTCGCCGGCCATCGTCGACCAGATCATGGGCAAAGACTCGGATCTCGAGTTGGGCGGCAGCAAGAGGATTGTCACGACGCTGTTTTGCGACATCCGGGGCTTTACGCCGATTGCCGAAAAAATGCCGCCGCACGAGATGGTCGGGTTGCTCAACGAGCATTTCAGCGCCACGACGCAGATCGTCTTCAATTACAAAGGCACCCTGGACAAGTATATCGGCGACGAAGTCATGGCGGTGTTCGGCGCGCCCATCACCGCCGATGACGACGCGCTCCGGGCGGCACGCGCCGCCGTCGCCATCCAGGCCAAGAACAAGGAACTCAACGCGCTCCGGTTCGAGGAAGGCCGGCCCCGGCTTGAACTCGGAATCGGTATCAACACCGGCGAGGTGATCGCGGGTTATATGGGGTCGCCCATGCGGATGGAGTTCACGGTTGTGGGCGACCACGTCAACACCGCGCGCCGGTTGTGCGACATCGCCAAAAGCGGGCAGATCATTATCGGCGGGTCAACGTGCCGGCAGATTAAAGATTATGCCGAAACCGTCGCCATCGGCGCTGTCGTGCTCGAGGGCAAGGCCAACCCTGTTGACGCTTATGAACTCCTCGGGATGAAAAGCTGAGCGCGGGTTGGATCTAAAGGACAAAAGGGACATAAGGGACAAAAATGTTGGAGGGGGTGTAGGGATTTCTAATCGCCGGACAGAAATGCCATCCGCACTACCAGGCCTGTCAGCAACACCGCCACCAGAAGCAGCCCGATATGCGCGCCCCATTGCTCGAAAAAGCCCGGGAGCGGCGGCGTAGCGGCCGGGTCGGTGGCCACGGCTCCCGCCACGTCCGCGCCGGACGTCTCAACAGCCTCGGCCTGCTCGCCCTCCCCGCCATCGAGGCCGGCCATCTGGCGCGCCCGTTGCGCCAACTCGTACTTGTCTTTTGGCACCGGCAAGTGGTTTACCAGCACGAATCCGGCCTCATTCCAGCCCTTTTGGAGCCGCTTGATTGTGGCCGATTGCCGCTCGGGCGTGGCCGAGACTACGCTGCTTTGCGCGATCATTTCCCACTGGGGCCCCTGCGCCCAAGGCTTATCCAGTTCCACGCGCACTTTTCCCCCGCTTTGCGTGCCCCTCTGTTCCCAAAAGCCGACGAGTTCCCGCCCCTCGTTCAACTGAATGACGTAGGGCTGGCGGGCCTGGCCGCCCGCGGCCGCCTGCATGGCCGCTATTAAAAGGAAACTAAGATGAGCCATGAAGTATAGTATAAGCGCGTGCCCGGGTATTGGCAATACGGGTTGGCCGTTGGAGCAATTGCATGGTACGTACTTGGATACTGGTTGCGTTGGTGCTGGGTGCATTGGGTTGTGCCACGGGCAAGCCGGCTCCCGAACGCGAACCCGCTGCCGCGCTCGAAGCGCCCGCGCCTCAAACCACGAATCCGCGGCCGGACATCACCCTTAACCTGGATGCGACAACCCTGCTGGGCGATTTTGTCTCCACGCTGGCGGATACGACCGGCGGCAGCCTGATCGTCATGAACAGGCTCGAATACGTCTCGATACCGCCAAGAAACTGGCGAAAGACACCGTTCGAGCAGGTGATAAAAGACATAGCAGGCCCCGCCAACATCCAAGTCGAAGAAAATCCCTACTATCTGTTCCTTTACTTCCCCGGTTACGAAGTGCTGGAGTCGGTATCGCTGGAAGGCCGGCTGGACCCGGCGTTCGCGGCCACCACGGCGTCAATCGGGTTTGGTTACAGGACCACGATTTTCGAGGCGCTGGCATTTATGTCCAGTTCGCTGGGGATCACGTTGCTGGCCGACCAGGTAGTCGGCGACGCCCAGCTTGGCGCGCTCAACCTGGCCGAGTCGCCCCTGCACGTGTGCCTGGCCGCGCTGCTGAAATCGGCCCGGGTGCCTGCCGACGCCTTTGGCGTGGAGTCGACGCCCGAATACGTTTTCCTGCACGCAAAAGCAAACCCGCCCCGCGAAACCCTCCTGAACCCGCTCGAACTGACCCCGGCGCAGACGGAGTTTCTCAACCCGAAGGTCACCGCCACCCTGATGGAACCGTACTACACGCCGGGCGCGCCGCTGCGGCCGTATCTTGGTCGCTGCATGCGCGGCGAGGATGGTCATGAACTGCCCACCGGTGAGTGGAACACCGTTGAAATCATGGCGGTCGGCGACCGCTCCCTGCACCTCCTGAACGGACGGGTGGTGAACGTCCTGCAGGATGCCGAATGCACGACGGATGGAAAAAC
>JAPLKX010000567.1 GCA_026387845.1 Candidatus Hydrogenedentota bacterium
GTCGGTGATATCGGCTTCGAGGTTGTCGCCCGCCGGGGTGGGAATGAAAGCGTCGGGGAGCAGCTTGCCGCGTTCGAGGCACTGCTCGTACCGGGACGGCCCGGCGGTTACGAGCGGGTGTTTCGTGAACGCCCCGAACGGCGATACCGGGCTTAACGACCTTCCCAGCAGGCAGTTGAACACGGTGGACTTGCCCGTGTTCGTGCCGCCGGCCACCGCTACGATCAGGCAGCCCTCGCCCGCCAGACGCGGCGCAAGCTTGAACGTAAGCTGGCGCTCCCAATCCTCGAACGTCCGGAACAGCAGCGCCTCCACGGCCGGGACAGCCGAGACCTCCCGCCGCAAACCGCGGAGGTGGGATTCGTATTCTTTCAGGATGTCGCCCAGCCGGTCCTGTTCCATGTAGGAATTCTAAAGCGGCGGGTGAGGCAGTTCAATGTCCACCTGTCAGGCGCGGGGGCCAGGTGTTTTATTGCGTAAACAGGCATATAATACGAGTGTGATACACAGAGATTACGCGGCAGCACCGCGGCGGGGGGGTTGATGGGGACCTTTTTACAGGGCAGGCGATTACCATGCAGCCGTACCAGCTAGCATGCCTGTTTGCGGTGCCCGCCGCCATTTCGATCACGGTTGGGCTGCTGATTTGGCGGCAACGCAGGTCCCAGTTTGAAACCCTTCTGGTACTGTTAATGTTTTCAACGGGCCTGTGGGCGCTGGGATACAGCCTGGAACTGGCGTCCGGCTCGCGGTTGTTTTACTGGATGTGGGGCGTGGTTCAGTACCTGGGAATCACTACGGCGCCGCTGGTTTTCTTTCTCCTGATGATCCACTACGCCGGGCTCCAGGGATTCCTGACAAAAAACATGTACCGCGGGTTGTGGTCTGTCCCCGTTGTGAGCATTGCTTTGCGCGCCACCGACCCTCTCCAGGGGTTTATTCACAAAGCCACCACAATCCATCATCTTGGCGCGTTCACCTTCCAAATCCACACCCCGGGCCCTTGGTTTTGGGTTCAGGTTTGCTATTCATACCTCTTGCTGTTCAGCGGCATCATGATCCTGCTGTATTTCCGGTCAACGGCCCGCATGATCCACCGGCGGCACATGACGCTGCTGGCGGCGGGCAGCGTGGCGCCCTTTCTCGGGAGTCTGGCCTACATAACCGGCTACCGGCCGATGGGGTTCTTGGACCTGACCCCGCTCAGTTTCACGTTCACGGGTCTTGCGGCGGCCTGGGGTGTGTTGGCGAACCGCGTGCTCGAGATCATGCCGGTGGCCAGGACCGCGCTGGTTGACTCGTTCCCGGACGGCCTCCTGATGCTGGACCGGCGCGGCCGCATCGTTGATATGAATGCAACCGCCGGCCAAATGCTCAACCTGGATGTGCACAACGCCATGGGAGAGCCAGTGCACAAAGTACTCGCCCAATGGCCCGCCCTCCTCGACCTGTGCAACCTCGAGGCCGAGGGAAAAGTCGAGATGGAGGACCATCGCCGGAACCTGGGCACCCTCTATCTCGAAGCCCGGCTCACCTTTGTGCGACCGCATGCGGACGAGGTCTCGGCCCGCCTGATCGTCTTAACCGACGTCACCGCCCGAAAACGCGTCGAGGAACAGTTGCGCGAGGCAATGAAAATGGAGGCGGTCGGCCAGTTGGCGGGCGGCGTCGCCCACGATTTCAACAACTTGCTTCAGGTGATCAACGGAAACGTCGAGCTGGCCCTCAACGAAATCGCCGCCCAGCATCCCGCCTACCCGCTCCTGCAGGAAGTCGCCAAAGGCGGCAACAGGGGGGCCTCGCTTGTCCGGCAACTGCTGGCGTTCGGGCGGCGGCAGATCATACGGCCCGAGCACCTCAATCTGAACGAGGTGGTGGTCTCATTTCTGAGCATACTGAACAGGCTGATTGGGGAGCATATCCGGGTTGATTTCGTTCCGGCGGCCTCGCTCGGCACTATCTTCGCCGATCGCGGTCAGATCGAGCAGGTCTTGATGAACCTGAGCATCAACGCGCGCGACGCCATGCCCGAAGGCGGAACCTTACGGTTCGAAACGGCCCGGGTCGTCCTGGATGCGGGACATTCCGCGGGCCGGCCCCGGGGCATACCCGGGGAGTATGTCATGCTGTCCGTAGCAGACAACGGAACCGGCATGGACCCGTTCGTCCTGGAACACGCCTGGGAGCCGTTCTTCACTACCAAGCAGCCGGGGAAAGGCACCGGCCTCGGCCTCTCTACCGTCTACGGGATCGTGCAGCAGCATGGCGGGTTCGCCGAGGTGCAGAGCCGGCCCGGAGAAGGTTCCACGTTCCGAATCTATTTCCCCGAGCAGGACACGCCCCCTCTGCCTATCGAGGCCAAGGAACAGGCCACGCCCGAAACCGGCCGGGAAACCATACTCGTGGCGGAGGACGAAGACACCGTGAGGCGGCTGGCAACACGGATTCTCGAGCGGGCCGGATATAACGTGATCGCCGCCTGCGACGGCCGGCAGGCGATCGACATGGCCGCCGAGCACGAAGGCCGGATCCACCTCGCCTTGCTCGATGTTGTCATGCCCGTCCTGGGCGGCCGCGCCGCGTACGAACAGCTCAAGCAACTTTACCCCCGCATGAAGTTCCTCTTCTTCAGCGGTTATAACGTCGACACCGTCAATGCCACATTCGTGCTCGATCAGGGGCTCGATCTCGTCCAGAAACCGTTCGAGCGTATCCGGCTGCTCCAGAAAATCCGCGAACTCCTCGACCGGCCGTAGATTTACCGTGGCACGGGCGTCTCGCCCGTGGTCGCCTTTTAGCACGCATCACGGCCGCAGGTGACGTGAAGGATCCCGTGGTGCTACCATGGCCGCGGATGTGGCTACGGAGAACACACAATGGTTCCTTACCTCCTGCTCGCGCTCGTTGCGGCAACAGATCCCGATTCGCCCGCGCAGGTTGTCCTGTCGCCGGACGGGTCCGCTGTCACCTTCATGAGCTGGGACACCGAAGGCGGCAACAGGCTCCAAACCAACCTCCTCAAAAACCCCGTAAAGGCCGTGATCGCGCGTGCGCGCGCCGAATCCGGCGGGAAAACAGTGGCCGCGCCGGTCCAGTTTTCGGTCGAGATGAAACGCGAGGGGTTTGATCTGACGGTTCCGATGGCGCACAACGAGGCACTCCGCTTGGTGTTTCCGTTCGACCCGGCCGTCACGCCGACAACCGTCCTGCCCGCCGCATTCGACAAACAAGACGGCTTACGCCTGCCCGCGATCATCAGTGCGCCCGATTTCGGCCAAATGCTCGTGACGCTCAACACAAAAAAACCAGCAACGAGCCGGCTCCTGGGAAGCCGCAAAGACAAAACGCTCGAATGGATCGTTGAACTGCCGCAGACGCGCCACAACGCTCCACTGACGCTCCAATTCCGGTCTGTGCGCCTGCCGCAGCCTCAGGGCCTGCACGACGAGGCCCGCTGGCGGCTGGCGCGGCGCGGCTGGTTCAACGCGTTCAACCTGACAAGCCGGTGGGGCGATCAGACTGGGCGGCACAGCGCCCCCGTCGGCATCCTCGGCAACAACGTGCTGAGCGACCCGGCCAGCCTGTCGCTGTGGATGTACGCGGATATGGCGCTGTTCATGCCGAAGCTGGCGACGGGCATCGACTCAAGCCTGTACCTCCGCCGGTCGCTCGACCACTGGCTCGACAACCGGATGCTCGATAACGGCAACCTCATCGCCTACTGGGACTACGACACGTTCCTCGACCCACTGCCGTCGATCCTGATCAGCGCGTGGGACTACGTCGAAGCGGCCAACGACCGTGCCTGGCTCAAGCGGCGCATCGGCGCCCTCGAGAAGATCGGCGCCTATGCCCTCACCCGAGACGTGGACGGCGACGGGCTTATCGAAGCCGTGCCGACCGGCAACCGCGGCACGCTGTTCAAGGAAAGCAGGAGCAGTTGCTGGTTTGACGCCGCCAATTTCGGCTGGAAAGACGCCTACACCAACGCGCTGATGTATCGGGCGTTCTGCTGCCTCGCGGACCTCAACGGCAAGCTGGGCAGATCGCGCCCCCAGACAGCGTGGCTCGATCGGGCGGCGAAGCTGAAACAGGCGTATGGCCCGGCCCTGACCAATCCGAAAACCGGCTGGATCGCGATGTGGCGCAGCCAGGACGGCGAACTCCACGATTACGCCTCGCCCATCATCAACGGCTACGCGATCGAGTACGGGCTCGTTGATGCTGAAAAAGGGCGCCGTATCCTCGACAGTCTGCACGCAAAAATGAAGGAAGCGGGATTCTCCAACTTCCAGTTTGGTGTCCCCTGCTGGCTCAATCCCGTCACACCGGACGATTACCTCCAGCCGGCCATCGGCGCGCCACAACAGCCCGACGGGCTCGATACCTGGCAGATCTACATGAACGGCGCAATCACCGCCGGGCACGTCTATCATTTCCTGGCAGCCCATTACGCCGTGGGAACGGACGCCGGCATGAACGAGCAGGCCGACGCAATTCTCGACGCCATGCTCGCCACGCAAGACAAAGGCGGGTTCCAAAACGGCGTAAAGGACGAGTATCCAAAAGGCATCGACTGGCGAAAGTGGAACGGCGATCCATGCGGGTATGAAGGGTTCCTGGCCGACAACGCCCGTTTCCTCCTCGCCGTCCTCACTCGAAACCCCCAGTTCCGCGAGCGCCTCTACCGCCCCCTTCTCACGCCTTAGTCCCCCGTCCCACTCGTCCCAATTGTCTCAATGGTCCCAATGATCCCACATTTCTTCCAACTTGCGGCCCTTTTACCAAAAGGTTATGTTCTCTTCAGCAAGAATTTCGGTTGGGAGTAGGAAGTGCAAGGGGCACGTGATGGCGGGAGAGGAGTGCGATGGGCAGTGCTGCTGAGCGGCCGGAGTTGCGGCTGTCGCTGACGCTCTTGCTGGGTCTGCTTGGATCCATCCTGTTTCCCGCCCAGATGTTATTCTTCCCGCACCCGTTTGGCGGCTTCTC
>JAPLKX010000433.1 GCA_026387845.1 Candidatus Hydrogenedentota bacterium
GAGCTGAAGAACATCCGGCGGTCCGTAGTCCGTGCACACTATTGCTCTCATGGGTCTCCGGTTCGTGCTGGGTGGTTCGGATCCGTCCGTCCAACGTGTTGCGCATGAGTGGCCGTCGCACGCTTGGCGAACCACCCGTGAATCAGCCCCGCTTGAAAGAACTGAACCGGCCTGTCGAAGCCACCAGACTCAATGATCGACGCAAGTGCAGCCGACGGGAGAATCGCCACGTCCTTGGCGTAGCCGGACTTCATACGGTCAAGCCCTTCAGCCGAGACTGTGGACGTGGCCATCACCCTCTGCCATACGGCGAGCAACGCATCATAGTCCTCTGACTCCACGTCAGCCGACAGATCCGAGTTCGCCAGGATCCCGCCCGGCAGAAGTCTGTTCGCAATCTGCCTGAAGAAGTCAGAGCGAGCTTGTGCGTCCAGGATGAATTGAGAGACCAGGAAGCATGTCGCCGCATCATACATCTCTTCAAGCGGCAGCGACTCAAGATATCCCTCATGAAAGTGGCATCGCGAGGAGAGGTCGACCTCGCCAACTCGCGTGCGACAGACATCAAGCATGGCGCCCGACGGCTCCACTGCAGTGAAGCGCCATCCCGGAAACACCCCGGCCAAATGGATCAATTCCGTCCCCGTGCCGACCCCAACGCAGAGAATCCGAGCCTCTTGTGGCAGCTCAGCAAGAACGGACTCCAGGAGGAAGTACAGTCCGTTGTTGATGGGCGCCATTCGTGCCACTTTGCTATCGTATGCCGATGCCATTCGGTCGAAGACGCCCCGAAGTTCGTCGTCGTTCACTACACTCCCGCCTCCGATGTTGCACTCGTGATCCGGGACCCGAGCCGTCTTGGCGCGAGCCCAACGCGGCTGATGCAGGAGCGCCCGACCGCGATCGTCCGTGCATCGAACTACCAATGTCCAGTCTGCATGACAGAGCGAACCACGGCATTGTCACTCTGCTGCCGGATCCACAGCCACGTGGCGGTCCCACGGTCCCGGAGAGATGCCTTGTGGCCCAAGAGCCCTTGGGTGGTGCGGATATCATAGCCCGCTTCGAGCAGGTGGGTGGCGAAGGAATGGCGGAAGGTGTGGCACCCCACGCGCTTGACGATGCCCGCTCCGGAGACGGCCTGCTTCACCGCCCGCTGGACCAGCGTTTCGTGAATAGGGTGCCGCCCCTCTTCGCCCGTCTTCAGGGACTTGCCGCCATCCATCAAGACCGCACGGCGCTTTCGCATCTCACACACCTTCGTGCTCTCATGGGCCACCTCAGCCATCCAGATCGCATCGAGTGTGTCTTCTCCGCCGACATGTGCCCGCGCCATGTCGACTCCGTCGCCTTACGTTGGCTTTACCCGCGTGCCGCTATGCTGTTGCCAACCGAATCGCGGCGCAGCGTGCTACCCGCCCGGATGCAAGGTAGGATCGTGGGTACCGGTTCCCGGCGACATCCCAGGGGGAGGGCGCGATGCACACCGTGGAGGGATCATGCGGGTCTTGATCGTGGAAGACGAGCAGCGGCTGGCCGACACCGTGGCGCGCGGCCTGCGGCGCGAGGGCATGGCCGTGGACGTTGCCTACGACGGTCTCGTCGCCATGCAGAAGGCGGCCCTCAACCCGTACGAGGTAATCGTGCTGGATCGCAACCTGCCGGGCAAGCACGGCGACGACGTCTGCCGCGAACTGGCCGCCGCCCAGACTCCCTCGCGTATCCTGATGCTGACGGCAGCCGGCGCGGTGGAAGACCGCGTGGAGGGCCTCAACCTCGGCGCCGACGACTATCTGGCCAAGCCGTTCTCGTTCGACGAGCTGGTCGCCCGCATCCGCGCCCTG
>JAPLKX010000303.1 GCA_026387845.1 Candidatus Hydrogenedentota bacterium
GGCTGGCTGTTGCCCTCCACCGAGACCTGCGCGTACAAGGGCGCGCCGGTCTCCGCGTCCGTGACAATCCCGCGCAGGCCGATCTGCGCCGACTCGAGGTACGCCAGCATCGATTCGCGGTTGTCCTCCCAAAGCTGCGCCAGGACCGAAGCGTCCGGCCGTTTCACGTTGGACACCTCGATCGTTACGTGGTTGCACCCGGCGAACCGGTAGTCCCAGTCCTGCATGCTGCCGGTGATGGCGTACCAGTCGCTGCCGTTCGTAATCCCGTCGACAAACTCGGGGTTGTTCCACATGGCGCTGTTGTGAACCGAATAGGCGCGGGAGATGTCTTGGAACAGGTCTTCGTCGGGCGACGGGGCGGGCTGGCCCGATGGGATGCCCGGCTCATGGTCGTAAGGGTAATTGACGACGAGCGCGCCCGCGTGGAAATTGGCGGCCAGGGTGAAGCTTTCCTGCGCGGTCCAATTCATGATGTGCACGACTTCCGGCGGCCATCCCGACGTGTCCAGCGGCGTATTGAAGATGGTGCCGGTAAAGTCGTCGGGATAGTTAGGGAATCTCCGGTTCAGGTCGTAGCCTTGCGCGTTGTACCGGCTTGGGGGCATCCGTGTCCACCCGTCCGGGTTCATGAGCGGGAGCCGGCAGATGTCGGTGTGCGTGGATGCGTAGGTTTCGAGTTCGGTTGTGAGGGAGTCGTAGGTGTGGTACACGCCGAGCGTTTTCTGGATGTCGGCTGTCTGATCGACTTCGGTGACAGGCCAGCCGGTGGCCAGCAGCGTTTGCCGCTCGGCGGGCGTTGCGTAAATGGTCGCGGTGAGCCCGTGCACGGAGGCCACGTCGTAGCCGGACTCTATAATCTCGTGGAGCGATGCCTGGTCCGGCGCCGTTACGTCCAGGACGTAAACCGGCCCGAGCCGGGCATCATCCGCCGCGCGCGCCAAACCCGAGAAAAGAACCAGCGAAAAAAGAACAGCCAAAATCGGGTTGCGCATCTTCAGGCAACTCCCTCTGCCGCACAAAAAAGGTGGGGCCCGGCCTTGGCCGGGCCCCGCGGTTTTGTTTAGGCCACGCCCAGGCACTTGAGCGTGGCGTTTAATGTGTCTTCGTAATTCTTCGTGGAATGGCCGCACTCGAGCGCGACGAATCCGTCGTAGTTGGTTTTGGCGATCGCCGCGAAGATGTTGGTGTAGTTCATCTCGCCTGTTCCGGGCTCTTTGCGGCCGGGGTTGTCGGCGACGTGGAAATGGCCGATGTAATCGATGTTCTCGGTCAGATTGCGGATCACGTTACCTTCGGTGATCTGCTGGTGGTAGATGTCAAACAGCAACTTCACGTTGGGGCTGCTGACTGCCTTAACGATCTGTACGCCATGCTCCGTCCGTGTCAGGAAATAACCCTTGTGATCGACCAGCGGGTTGAGCATCTCGAGCACGAGGATCACGTCTTCCTTCTCGGCAATCGGCGCGAGCCGCTTGGCTGCGTCGATTACGCTCTGGGTCTGTTCCTCGAACGAGGCGTCCTCACGCGTGTCTCCGGCCAGCCCGATCAGGCGCGTGCAGTTCAGCGCGTGCGCCATCTGTACGTTCTGCTTGAACTGTTCGACGAGCCGGTCGCGATCCGCCGGAAGCACCATCTGGGGAGCCTTATCCTTCCCCGGCTTTATCGAGCCGGCGCCGCTCGTGCAGCTCAGCACCAGCCCAAGCGAATCGGCCTTCTTGCGCAACGACGCAAAATCGCCGCTCGGGCCAAGCCACTCGTATGCCGGAAGGCCCCACGCCGCTACCACGTCCAGCTTTTCCTCGCTCGTCTCGCCCGGGAAAAAACTGATGGGGGCGGACATTTTGAGCTTGGCCTTCGCAAAGGGTTTGTCAGATGGCGGGGCCGCGAACGCCTTGACAGGTTTCATCATGGCGATTCCGCCGGCCGTGGCCGCGCACGCCGTCAAAAACTGGCGACGATCCATATTTTAATCCTCCTCAATCCGGCAGGTTATGCCTGCCAACAGGGTCGGCAGGTTAAGCCTGCCAACCCGGGTTGGGAACCGGCGCGACCGGGTACGGCTTGGTGAAATCGAACTCCTTGGGCACGAGGTTGAGATCGGTCTCGAGCGCCTTGCTGTACAGGATGTTTTGGCCGGTGTACGCCGACATCCGGCCCATGATGGCCGTCATCGTGCTCTCGGCGACTTGCACGCCCTCGTTCAGGTACGGGCCCGTGCCACGGATACTCGCGATCAGGTCGATGTGCTCCTGGACGTACGGGTCGATCCCGCCTTCCACTTTCTTTTTGCCGATCCGGCGGCAGTCGCTCGTCCCTTTCGTGCCGACCACTTCTTCGAACACGCCCTCGGCGCATCCTTTCCAGTGGCGGCTGAAACTCGTCATCCGAACCGGTTCGCCCTCTACCTCATACTCGTAATCGCAGGCAAAATGGTCGAAGATGTCGCCATACTTCTCATCGGGCGTCTTCCACGACCGGCCGCCCATCGCAAACACCCGTTTTGGCGGCCCGCCCATCACCCAATTCATGACGTCGAGGTTGTGTACGTGCTGCTCGACGATGTCGGCGGCCGCCATTACCATGCGTATGCCTTCAGGATCGACGGCGACCGGCTTCTCGGTAAACAGGTGTTTGCCGGCGTCAATGATGGCGGCGACGTGCTGGGGCCGGCAGTATGGGAGCGCGCCGTGGATCACGACGTTCACATCGGTGTCGAGGAGTTTCTTGTAGGCGTCGAACCCGGTGAAACAGTGGCCTTCGTCGACGGCCACCTTGGTCGCGACCTTTTGCTTTTTGCTGTTCTTCAGCCGGTCGAGCGACGATTTCAGCCGGTCGTCAAACACGTCTGCCATCGCCACCAGCACCACGTTGTCATTGCCTTCGAGCATGTTCTCGGCAGCGCCGGTTCCGCGGCCGCCGCACCCGATCAAACCCACGCGCAACGTGTCCGTGTTGACATCCGCGGCGAATGCTCTCCCCGTTATGACCGCGAAACCCGCCGCCGCCGACAGTTTGCCAAAGGTCCTCCGGCTCATCCCTTCACGACGCTGACTGTTCATCTTTTTTCTCCTGAAGAACGCTGCTTCCATTTGAATCCTGTGCCCGCACCCTCATCCCACGTGTCCGAGCAAACAAGAACCGCTCGCGCTGCTTATCCTATATCAGCGTATCCAAAGGAAGCAAGACGGGGCAATCTCCGTGCTCCAGAGTTTTGGTAGAACGCCCATCGCCGCGAAGTCCGTGTACAAGCACCAGCAGAATGCCGTAGGGACTCGGCGAACCGCGCTGGGTTCGCCTAATCCCTCCAGGATATTTGTACGACAGATTGCTGCTGGCCTGACTGATGCCCGCGCCGACATGACCAAGGCGGTGTTTCCAGGAAGAAAAAGGACTCAAAACCCGATGGGCAGGTCCGCCCGGGTTTCCACGAACAGGGCGGCGGAGCGCCTTCCAGGTCGTGAACGGCCTCAGAATCGGCATTGACAAGATCGGCAAAGACAACTACAATCATCGGAGGTAAGCCTGTGACGGTCACAGGCGGGTCCATATGGGAAATCTTGGCTTATTACAGATGGAGGAGAACGTGTCATGAGAACTAAGGGTTTTACGCTTATTGAATTGCTCGTTGTCATTGCCATCATCGGGATTCTCGCGGCGATCCTCTTGCCGGCTCTCGCGCGAGCACGGGAAGCGGCCCGGAGAGCAAGCTGCGCCAACAACCTCAAACAATGGGGCATCATCTACAAGATGTACTCCAACGAGTCCAAGGGTGGCAAGTACCCGCGTGCGCACCTCTGGCCCGATTTCTCTGACTTTGCGGCGGCACCATTTATACCCTCGGTATTCCCCGAGTATCTGACGGACCCGAAGGTCCTGCTTTGTCCGTCGGATCCTGACAATGATCCAGCGAACCTGCAGTACAGCGACGGGTCGTGGTGCGTTTCCTACTCGAGCGAGGATGCCACTCATGGTCCCAATCCGCCCGGAAATGAGGACGGCTGCTCCGATGAAGCCGACATCAGCTACGGCTACTTCGCGTGGCTCCTCGACCGCGTTGGCGACGATGCGAACTCGCCCAAGGACCCTGCCTACCCGGGTGCTGCCTGGCAGTTCACGGCTCTGCTCGACGAAGCTGTGGTAGCCACAATCGTCATCGATTTCTCAGCAATCGATAACGACGTGGACCTCAGCGCCGTGGCGCCGGGAATAGGCAACAATGGCGGCAACACCCTCTACCGCCTCCGTGAGGGCATCGAGCGGTTTCTTATCACCGACATCAACAACCCTGCCGCCAGCGCGAAGGCACAGAGCGAAGTCTTCATCATGGGTGACGCTCTGGGCACTCAACCCGAGTACTTCAACCATATCCCCGGCGGAGCGAACATTCTGTTCATGGACGGTCACGTCGAATTCATCAAGTATCCCACGGAACCCCCTGTCACTCGGGCAATGGCCCTCGCAGTGGGTGCGATGTACAGCAAGTAGTCCCTCGCAACATACAGAATTGTTCCTCAAACCTCGCCGGACCCGCTCCGGCGAGGTTTCTTTCTAGTATGTGTTTTCCCGGCGTTTGTTTTGTGGCTGCCTCCGCACCGACTACCGCGGATAGGCCCGTGGCGTATACCCTTATCCAAGGGGCGAGGAGTGCGGCCCCACTCCGCCGGAAAGCAGTGTCGTTCGAGCCCGGCTGTGTTTTACGGACACGCCGACCGGTTTTCGCATTTTTTTACAAGTCCGCAAATCGCCCCTTGGTATGGGCAACCCTATATTCTCAGGTGTTTTTTTGGTATCCACCTTTGACTGGCTGGGAACCGCATGATAGACTAGCCACTTGCTGTCAGGTTGTTTCTGCATGAAGGAGTTTCTTCTAGTGTAGTGATCGCTTGGGGCGCGCGAAGGGAAGGCATCCATGTTTATTGGCAGTAAATCCAGCGACACCATACTGGATATTTTCCGCGTAGGCATCACTGAACTGACGCGTGAAACGGGCCTTCCCGAAGAGGTCCATTTCCATTCACCATCGTGTGAAATGACGGCCAAAGCGCCCGACTTTTCCAAGCGGATTGACAATCTGCGTGTGTCGTTCGCATACAAGCCGAGCCTCCATCCCGAGCAGATCCAGGAACAGTGCCGCAAGCTGCCATTCAACGTTCACGTGCAATTCAACAACGGCGACTGCACGCTCACGCTTCCCCCGTTCGAGTGGCGCCACCTGCCCCAGTTGCGCCCCGTCGACGACCTGATCGCGCAGGCCGCCGTACGCCCCACCCACTCCCAGTCCTGGCTGGTGAAGGTGCTGAGGTACGTCGAGCGCGGGTTCAACATCAACGTCATGATCGAACTGATGCGCGAGAAGAACGCTTCCGACCTTCACATCCGCGCAGGCGCCCCCCCGTTCCTGCGCATCGACAACGACCTGATACCGATGGACATACCGGCGCTCACCGCGGCGGACATGGACGTGCTCGCGCTCCAGTTGGGCAGCCAAGAAGAATTGGACCGATTGACCTCCGAGCGCGAAACGAGCTGGCAGTTCCACGCCGCGGGCATCGGCTACCTCCGCGTCAGCGGCTACTACAAGCAGGGGGCCGTCGCCATCGCCGTTCGTCTCATCCCGGAAGAGCCGCCCCCGTTCGAACAGCTTAACATCCCGGCCGTCGTGAGAAACATCGCCGACAGCCACCGCGGGCTCTTCCTGGTCTGCGGCGTGACGGGCTCGGGCAAATCCACCACGCTGGCCTCGCTCGTGGACTACGTCAACGAAAAACGCCACGCCCACATCATCACGGTTGAAGACCCCACCGAATTCGTGTACAAGGACAAGAAAAGCATTGTCTCCCAGCGCCAGGTCGGTCGAGACACCTTCTCGTTCGCCAACGCCCTGCGCGGCGCACTCCGCGAAGACCCCGACGTCATTCTCGTCGGCGAAATGCGCGACATGGAGACCATCCGCGCCGCCGTCAGCGCCGCCGAAACCGGCCACCTCGTGTTCAGCACGCTCCACACCATGACGGCCGTCGACACCGTCAACCGGGTCATCAGTTATTTTCCCCACGGCGAACGCGACCTGATCCGGCAGGAATTGGCCTACTCGCTGCGCGGGGTGGTATGTCAGCGGCTGCTGAAGCGGGTGGGCGGGGGCCGCATCCCGTGCGTCGAG
>JAPLKX010000133.1 GCA_026387845.1 Candidatus Hydrogenedentota bacterium
GGCTGCTGCCGGGCGGGAACGAATCAAAGGTCCACTCATAGGTGATGAGTTCGCCGTCCGGGTCGGAACTTAGACTGCCGTCGAGCGTGGCGGTAGTGGCGACTTGGACGCTGAAATCGCCCCCGGCATTTGCAACGGGCGGGCGATTGACGTTATCGACCGTAATGGTGATGGTTTCAGAGTCGGTTTTGACGGGTGTGCCGTCGTCGGCAGCCGTAATTACGACGCTGGGGTAGGTTCCGGCGCAGGTATGGTCCGGAGAGAGGTCGAGCGTTGCGGTCCCGTCGCCGTTGTCAGTCAATGTGCAGAAGGCCGGGGATCCGGCGACGGAGAAGGCCACGGCGTCGCCGTCAGGGTCCGTAGCCGACAGCGGCACGGACAAGACCTGGCCCTCGTCCACGGACTGGTGGCCGACGGGGTCGAGCACGGGCGGGTGATTGACGGGTTTGACATTGATGATCGTGGAGGCATCGTCGGCTCCGCAGTCGTTGGACGCGGTCAGGGTGACGGTGTAGTTGCCGGCGGAGGCAAATGTGTGGGTCGGGCTGGAGGACGTGCCGGCGCCGCCGTCGCCGAAATCCCAGGACAGTGAGGTAGGGCCGCCGGCCGACGTGTCCGTGAACTGTACAAGCAGGGGTGCGTCTCCGGATGTGGGAGCGGCGTCAAATGATGCGGTGGGAGGCCCTGTGACGACAATGAGGTCGGTTTCAACGACGGTATCCTGTCCGCAGTTGTTTTGGACTGTGAGGGTGACGGAGTACGTGCCGGGGGCCATATACACGTGAGACGGGCTGGCGTCGGTGCTGGTGGCGCCGTCTCCAAAATCCCAGGAATAAGAATCCGGGCTGCCGGTCGAGGTGTCGGAGAAGGCAACTTCAAGCTCGGCGCACCCCGAGGTGGGTATTGCCTCAAACGAGCCCGCCGGCACGCCCAGCACCACGATGAGGTTCTCTTGAACGGCCGTATCGGGTCCGGACGCGTTGGAGACTGTCAGGGACACGGTGTAAACACCCGGCGTGTTGTAGGTATAGAGGGGGTTTTGTTCGGAGCTTGAGCCGCCATCGCCGAAATCCCATTCCCAGGCGGTTGGGTTGCCGGTTGAAGTGTCTGTGAATTGGACGTCAAGGGGGATGCAGCCGGTTGTGGGCGCCGCCGTAAACGACGCCTCGGGCACAGGGGGAGGTTCGGGGATTTCCGTAATAACGGTTGCCGTATAGAGGGCGCCGCCGCCGGTCCTGTATTCAGAGTAGCCGGAGAGTTGTTTGGCGCCGGCCTGCCCCACGGGCACTTGAACGCGGTAGGTAAACGTCGCGGGAAAGGAGGGGATCATGAACCACCCAAATTCGACCAAGTTGTCCGAAGAGGAGTTGACCTGGGGCACGTCGCCGCCAACGATGGAATCAAACGTCCAATCCACAGGCAAGGTTTCGTAAAGACCCAATGCCGTAACGGGCTGGGCGCCGGATGCGGCGAACGTTACTTGGATGTCGAGTGTGGCGCCGGGCGTATAGAATTCTGCGGGCACGTCCCGGGTCAGGGTGAGGGTGGTATCCTGCGCCCAACTCCCGGCTGTGAAACACAAGACAGCCAGTAAGGCAAACACAAAGTCCCCCCGCCGCGTATCAGATTTCATTGGATGACTCCCTTTGCAGATTCAATGGCTATGTTGTCAGTTTGCCTTGAAACGATCCCTCTTGGGCCGGCCTTCCAGTCCGGCCTCCCCAGCCAGTTTTACACACATAGGTTATTGTGGTGGTGAAAGTGTGATACCTGCTTAAATCTACCTTTAAACCAATAGTCTATGCCCCCCTAAACTCAGAGTCAAGAAGCTTTTTAATGTAGGGATTTGGTAAACTATTTCTATGCGTTAAAGGAAAAGGGGCTTAGGATGGACGTATTGAAACGGATTAAACTGGGCAATTGGAATGGTTTACATTTGGGTTGGCGTGCCGGGCGCAACTGCCAAAATGACCGCTGCTGTAAAGAGTATCCTCGAGAAAAAATTGGTATTGGTTTCTGCAGGGTTGCAGAGGGCGAAGTGAAAAAGTGCTAGATTTTGGCGTGGGGAGTATGTATTTAGTGGGAGGAACAACGTCCATGCGCCGCCACTTTACGGTTGGTTGGGCGCATCTGTTCGTAGGCGACGGGTTGTCTGAAGGCAACTTCAGTGACGGGAATGGCCTGCTGTTCAACGGCGGCACCGACAACGACGATCCCGACTACGTACTACTATCTGTCGAGTTCTTGTTTTCTTGCGTAGAAGTTGAAGCTTCGATGCCGCGCGTTGGGACGCCCCCCGGCAGTTGGGGGGCGTGGGGCTGTTGAAAAAGTCCAGCGGTTGCTTCATGGCCGCGAAAAGCAGGGACAGACACGATTTTCAAACTGCCGAAAATCGAGTCAGTCCCTGTTTTTCGCTTATGTTTTTTTGAAGTAGACCAGGTTGTTTTACGGTTATGGGACTTTTTCAACAGCCCCGGCGTCCCTTTTTTCGAGCATGGCAACCTTGTTAAAAGTGGGACACCCCCCACAACGCGCGCTGAGAAGCGCGGCCGGGGGGCGTCCCAGCGCTGCGTTTGCACAGACGACTCTGAAGTTCTAACGGATTCACGACCGACGCTGTGGAGGAACTGGGTGGCGACGCCTAAATCCGGATGGAGTAGCTGATCATGCATCAACTCTCCGGACGGTTTTTTCTCCGATGGTATCGAGCAACAGGGGGATGTTGCGGACGGTCGTGCGGTCGTATTGGCGGATCTCTTCGGGCAGGTCATCCCACGCGACGAGGTAGGGGCTTGTTCGCCGCTCGAGATCGCGCGGGCCGACGGCCCATCCTGCCAAGAACCGCTCGGCATTCCACCTGGCGTGTTCCATTTTGGCCATCATCTCGACGTCTTCGGGGCTGAACGAGGTGACGGGGTTACCCGGCATGTTTTTGGCGGCGTTGCGGCAATCGATAGCGCGCAGCTTGATGGGGATGTGGTCGGCCTGCTGCCGGTTGGAGTCGCGAAACGCGGGGT
>JAPLKX010000642.1 GCA_026387845.1 Candidatus Hydrogenedentota bacterium
CGAGACGCCCGCGTTCGGCTCGGGAAGTATGGCCAGGGGCACCTCGGCCTTGACGGTGTCCATTACGCCCTCGATCACCGGCCCTTCCCAGTACAACGGGCTCGTGGGGGAAAACTGGCAGATGCCGTAGGGCTGGCGATTGAGGTCGCCTGGGACGGTTGTTTCGAGCATGCGGATCACGGCGCGGTTCACTCGGGGATTGTCGGTCGAGTAGAAGATCGGTTTCCGGCTGTTCTCGATGCACGCCCGCACGCCGTACAGCAGCGAGGCCTCGGGGTGCGGCACGTTTTGGGGCATGACGGGAATCCCGATCATGTCGATTCCGGCCAATTCTTCGCAGATCCGTGCAAATTGCTCGACGTCTTCGACCGTTGACGCCCGCGTCGCGCCGGTCTGTGAATCCAGCCAGAATACGGCGTTATGGCCCGCCGCCATCCTGGATACGCCCTCGCCGAGGGTGAACGCGAATTGGCCTTCCCGATCGAAAACCTCGAACCGCTCGGGAACCCGGCTCACGCTGTCCTCGATGCAGGCGCGGGGGAACCGCACCTGTTGGCTCTCGCTAAGGACAGGCAGGCCCTTCTGCGCGAGAAGGTCGAGCAGCCCCGGATGCAGAATCTTCACGCCGCAGGCGTCGAGAATATCCAGCGAAGCCTCGTGGACCTGTTTGATCTCGCCGTCCGACAAGACATTCAGTGTCGCAAGTTTCATGTGTGTCTCCGCATCGAGGGGAAACCGCCGGTTTTAGACTCCAAGATACTCCAACGTGTTCTTGAGCGACACCTCGTCATCCATCGAGGGTTCGTACTCGAGGCCGAACAGGCCCTTGTAGGACATCGCTTCGATGGCCTTGAACACATACGCGTAATTGACCTCGCCGTTGTAGATTTCATGACGGCCCGGGACGCCCGCCGAATGAACGTGGCCGATCACGTCGAGATGCCGCTCGATGTGCTTGACCAGATCGCCTTCCATGATCTGCATGTGATAGCAGTCGAACAAGAGCCGCATATGCCTGGGGCTCGAGGCCAGCTCGCGGCAGATGGCCGCCCCGCGGTCGCTCGACGTCAGCCAGTAGCCCGGGTGGTCATAAACACTGTTGAGCGGCTCGAGCAGCAACACGATCCCCGCCTCCTCCGCCATTTCGAGCGTGGGCTTGAGCCCTTCCATGACGGATGCCCTCATTTGTTCATCCGTCATTCCCTGGACGGTGTTGCCCGTGCATACGATGGTTGCGGGGATCTGCGCTTCCCGTGTGAACGCGATAGTCGTCCGGGCGCGTTCGAGCCATTGCTCGCGGTGGGCCGGATTAGTCAGCCCGCCCCCGACCGACCCGTCCGGCGAGCCAATCACCGTGTTCGAGATCCGGACGTGGTTCCGTTCGGCCGCCTTCGCCAACTGGTCGGGACGGCCCTGGTAGGTCCCATCCACAAACCACATCTCGACATACCGAAACCCGAGGTCGGCGGCCTTTTGAAGCCGGTCCTCGAACGGCAGATTGGCGAGGGCCATCTCGATGCACAACCCCAGTTCCATGTCATCTTCTCCGTCGTGTCAGTTGCAGGCGCGCCCGTTCGGGCCGGGCGTGCAACAGGCGCTCAGCACGGCGTTGATTCTGCCGGCCACGGTTCGGCAGTCCACCGCGCTGTACCACTGGTTGAGAGGGACGTTGATCACGCGGTCAAAAAGGTCATCCGCCACGGGACAGTCGCCCCGTTTGAACCCATATTTGACGGCAAGCGGATACATGTAGGCATAGCAGTGCCAGTCCGGCGGGGCGTTCTTGCCGCGCATCGATGCATCGATTTTCTGTGCGCGCAACCCCTCGACGATTCGCTCCCCAAGTTCGATGGTTTCCGGAAAGAATCGCAGCAGGTAGCCGACTTCTCCCTCGGGCTCGTTGCATATCTGGGGCGTGATTTCCCGAAATGGTCTGAGGCGATCGAGTATGTGCCTCTTCACGGTTCGGAACCGCTGGACGGTTTGGGGCAGCTTTTTTAACTGGACGACGTCCAACGTGGCCTCCAACTCCGACATGCGGTAGTTGGTGCCGGTGAACAGTTCGCCGGGGTACCGCGGCGGCGCGAACCGGCTGGGCCGCCATAATCCGCCGCACTCGACGACCTGGCTGGCGCGTTCCCACAGCCGCCGGTCCCTGGCCAGCAGCAGTCCTCCTTCCCCGGCGCCCGTAATCTTGTAGCACGAGATGCTGAAGATGCCGAGGTCGCCGATGGTCCCCACGTACCGGCCTTTGTATTGGGCGCCGCAGGATTGGGCGCAGTCTTCGATGACGCGCAGGCTATGCCGGTTCGCGATCTTCATGATGCGATCCATGTCGCACACGCCACCCATCACGTGTGTGGGCGCAATCGCCGCGGTCCGTTCGTTGATGAGTGATTCGATCTTGGCCGGATCCATGTGGAGCGACTCGTCCACGTCGCAGAACACGGGTTTTCCACCGGCCAGATCGACCGCATTCGCGGTAGCGAAAAAACCGATGGCGGGGCAGATGACTTCCGTGCCGGGCCCGACCCCCGCCGCCACACAGGCCGCATGCAACGCGCCCGAGCCCGAACTGGTACCAATGCTGTGCCGTGCGCCGAACACTTCGCGCGCCACCCGTTCAAACGCCTGGACGCTGCTCTCTTTGAGTCCGGAGTAGTAGTTGGCAAAGAACGGGCCCTCGCCCCAATCCGCCTCGAGTACAATCTTGCGAATCTTGTTCAGAGTGGGCTTCGCGAACCCGAACCGGCCGCACAACGCCATGAACTCGTCGACTCCGATCTTGGGTTTGCCCTTGGTTTTAATCCGGGTGACGGCGCGCATACTGCCCTGCAGCGCGACCTCTTGATCCGTTCGATGTTTCGGCATAGAGTGCAACCTCTTTCATCAGATGGCCGTTTGTTCTACCAGAAAACGGCGTAGATTACCGCATAAACACTTCCCAAAACCAGCCACCAGAATCCCACGCGCCGGTACCACGCCGAGTTGGCCGCAGCCAAAGCCGGGGGCAACTTGAGCATCGCGAACGACCAGTGCATCCCGAGAGATTCTTCCCGCACGACCGGGGCCGTAACCAGACTCACCCCCACCATCAACACCACGCAGAATACGAATACCACACCTCCAAACACCAGCAACGGTATGGGCAGGAAGTGGTAAACCTGCTCGAGATACGGTATGAGCATCAACGGGAACGAGGTGGCCATGGTTATCGTGGCGGCTGTGCTGCTGGCCCGGCGCCACAGTACGCCAACAAGAAAAACGGCCACGGTGGGCCCTGCAAGAAGCACCCACACCTCCTGGCAATAGGCGAAGATGTGCCGCCACATCCCCACCAGGGGCACACAGACCAACGCCACGATCATCACAGTCAAGCCCGCGTACCGGCCCACTCTGATAAGCCGCTCCTGCGCCGCGTCCTTATTCAGGAAGCGCTGGTAGATGTCGATCGTGAAGACGGTCGCCGTCGAATTGATCAACGCGGAAATGGTCGACATAATGGCGCTAACCAGGGCCGCCAGCAGCAGCCCTTGCAGGCTGACCGGCACCAGGGTGGTGACGAGGTAGGGATAGGCGGTGTTGGGATCCTCAAGATTCGGGTTCAGCGCATAGGCGATCATTCCGGGAAACGATACGGCGAGGGCAAGCACCAAACCCAGCACCCCGCAGAACAGCATGCCCATCTTGGCGTGCCACTCGTTTTTCGCGCCCAGGCACCGTTGGTTGATGTACTGGTTGGTGCAGTAATACCAGACGTTGGTGACCAGCGCCAACACCAGCATGGAGGTCCAGGGCAACTCGGGGTGGTCGGCCGGCAGCATGAGATGGGCGCGATCCCCGGTTCCCACAATGGCTTGCCAGCCTCCCTCAACGCGCAGCACCCCGAGCACAAAGACCAGGATGCCACCCAACAGCAACAAGACACACTGGAATGCGTCCGTCCATGCCACCGAAGACAAACCGCCGTACAACGTATACGCCGAAGTCACCACGGCCAGTAGAAGGACGCCGGCGAACAGCGGGATGCCGAAGATTTGGTTCAACGCAAGGCCGCCCGAGTACAAGACCAGGGCGAGGTTCACCGCCGCGTAGCTCAGGATGGTGAGCAGGGCCAGTATCGTGCGCGAGCCCGGCCCGTATCGCCGCTCGAGGAACTCGGGCATGGTGGTCACGTGCAGGCGAATGAAAAAGGGCGTGAACACCCAGATGAGCATCGTGAGGGCGGGGAAAATCAGCCATTCCCAATTCGCCACAGCGAGACCGTAGGTGTAGGCAAAACCCACTTCACCGATGAATTGTTCCGTACTGATGCTGCTCGCCACCATGGACAGCCCCACCGCATACCACGGCAGACGCGACCCCGCCAGAAAATAGTCCCGCGTGGTTTTCTTCTCGCGGCGTCCGGCCCAGAAGCCAATGACGGCAACCGCCACCAGGTACACCGCCATGATGACCGCATCGAGCATCCCCAGTTTCATCCAGCTGCCTCCACTGCCCGGCAACGCGCGCGTTCACAAGCGCTCGAGATCGTTCAGCATCCGCGCGTGCCACTCTTCGACCGAGTTTCTAACAAAATAACATTTGTTGATGCCCTCGGCGGACTGGCCGGGCTCGAGCGGTCCAAACCCCGTTCCGCTGTGAATACAACTGTATTCCATGTTTTGAAACAGGAACAAGGCTGGTTTTGAAACCGTCGCCACCAGACCGCGCCCGTCCCGCGACTGGATCGCCATCCAGCCTTCCAAGACGCAGTCCGGCGTCGATTTAAACCCGTCCACAAACGGGATAGCCCGGCCGGCAGGCGCGCCTTCGACGCTGTACAGTTGCACGGCGGGCCGCGGGCCAAACACGCGGGGCGCCTCGATCAGCCGCATAAACCGGCCTTTCGCGCGCACCCAGTGGCGCACGCAATCGTGATCGCGCACTTCGGGCACGGCGCCGCATTGCAGGCAGTTGAAGGCCAGCGATTGCTTCCACTTCCGTTTGCTCTCGTTCCGAACCGAGTAGTGGACGGTAACGCAATCTTCCCCGGGCGAGACCGTCATGCTGTACGAGACTTCGTTTTCTTTTCTGCCTTCAGCGCGCCAGCTTCCGTTATCCAACGGCGACCAACTCGGGGTGATGGCACCGAACCAGATCGCATGAGCGGCGTCTCCCACGGCTTCAGGATATCCCATGCCGAATCTGGCGCCTGGAAATGCCGCTATGTTGGATACGGTGCCGGCCATCTCACCCTGCCGCGGCTCAAACGTGATTTGTCCCATCAGGCGATCTCCTTGACACAACGGAACCCGTAGAATGCGCTCGGGTTGTTGGCAAACCCGCTCATGTTTCTGGCCGCAGGACGCAGGTTGACCGGGTCAGCCGTCAGCCAACAGCCGCCCTTGATAAAAGCGGAGCCGGGGCCGGGGCCGTCGGAGCACCATTCGGCAACATTGCCCGCCATGTCCATCACGCCGTATGGGCTGGCGCCGGCGGGATGAGCGGCGACCGGCGACGTGTTCAGGTCGCCGGGATTCAGGAGCATCGCCATGCGGCCGTTCTGCGGCGGAATCATTTCCGGTTGGCCGTTGAAAGGATACGCGCCGCGGGGATCCCACTGGCACGCGTCGCTGTTGAATTCATTGCCCCACGGGTAGATTCGGCCGTCGTCGCCGCGCGCAGCCTTTTCCCACTCCGCCTCGGTCGGCAACCGTTTGCCGGCCCACTGAGCGTAGGCTTCCGCGTCGGCCTTATTCACAAACACCACCGGGTGGTCGAGCAACACGTCCGGCGGCGCCGATCCTTGCCAGTGAGTTTGCGGAGGATAGCCCGTGGCTGTGCAAAAGGCATGGTACTGCCGGTTGGTCACGGGATATCTGTCGATTTTGAACGCAGAGAGTTTGACCTTCCGTTGCGGGACTTCCCCGCTGAACCAACTCACGTGATATCCGTGTTTGCCGGCTAGTTCCGCGGCCTGCCCGGCGGTCGTGCCCATTAGAAAGGGTCCCGCGGGGATTTCGACCATGTCGTCCGTCGGACCGCCCTCGACCGCCCCCGCGCCGTTCCATGCGCCAGCCGCTATCCCCGCCCCGGCGCCGATGAGCCAACTCCGCCGCGTACATTTCCACATGATCGGTCTCCCTTTTGTGCGTACTAATCGTAATCCATTCCAACTGAAGAACCAACCGGCGCCGCGCCGCCGGCGCCGCGCCGCATCATGAGAAATGTTGTCGCGCCGCCTTTTCAGTAGCGGATCGCCGCAAGTGTTTGATCGAAATCCGCCGGCAGGGGCGCCGCTGTTTGGGCGAGATGCGCGGCGGCATCGTCAATGAGGTTGAGCAGCAGCCGGTCGGCGGCCGGGTGGCGGTCGACGTTTTGGAGGATGTTGAGCGAGTTGAGGGTGAAAACGCCCTGGCCGAACCGGTATGACCCGAGGATGATTCCGGCGGCGTATCCGCCGGGCGGCGCGGAGTGGCAGAGCGCCAAGGCGGCTACCGCGACGTCGTCGGGCGCGTCCTGTCCCTCGAAGAAGTAGTGCGGGATGACCGGGCCGTAGTACTCCCAATCCATCACGCCGCGCGGCTGCAACCCCTGGAGAACCGGGTGGGCCGTGGCCACGCATTCCTTGTGGTACAGCCAGTCGGGGAATTCGTTGCCCTTGCCCTTATTAACCAACGGCAGCCAGCCCTTTCCGCGGGCCGCGTCGTCGAGGCGAGCGGCGTCCACTTTGCCGGATCATCGCCTTCACCCGCGACAAATGCCCGCCGCACCCGCGGCTCGAGGTCCATGCCGTCCTTGAACAAGCTGCCCCAGTGAACGAACACCATCGGCAACCCGAGCGACCGGCAGCCATCGGCCACCTTCCGCGCGTTGGGCATGGCCACGTCGTAGCAGAAATCCACCGCCGCCTGGCAATCCGCCACCGTATACCCCGACGCCTCCCACTCTTTCGAGATCGAGGTCACCTTGCTTCGTTGTTCTTCCTGGAAATCAATGCAGACAAACGCGCAGTCCGCGAAAAAAGACGCCTCCGGTGCTCTGTATTTCAAGCCGGCAGCCGTCCCTTGCAAGCCTGACGGCAACACCGCCGCGCCCAACGCCCCCAGCGCAAGCCCGTCAAACTCCCGCCGGCTCAGTCGGTAAAAACCCATCTGTCTTCCTCCGGCCCAGCGTCTTCCAATTGGCCTCCCAGATTATTGGCCTCATCTTCCCCCAGGTCAAGATGCAGCCGGTTGCGTTCTACGGTCAAATCGTGCATCATAATAGGACTGCGACACGGCCCGCGAACCGCGAGGGGAGCAGCATGACGGAGGGGAGACGCAATGGCTTACCGATTGGGCGAGTATGTCATCTACGGCGAGATCAACAATAAAGACCATTACAGTACGTGTGGCGGGATCATCCTGCGCGGCGAGCGGCCCGGCGAAGAAGTCCAGTTACACCTTGAACTGACCGGAGATTGCTGCCGTGACCTGCGCGGGAAACATATCCGGTTCGAGCCCGGCAAGGACGACGCGGGTGACGCCGTTTTCCGAAAAGAAGACAGCCGGGCTTTCCAGATCAGCCAGATCGGGCCGACCGGCCTCATGACGGCCCAGGGCTGGGCGAGGGTGCTGCCGTGTTCCGTCGAGGAATTCATGCGGCGCAGCAAACTGGGCGAACCGCCTCCAACTCCCTGGAAACGGCGCCTCTACCTCGAATGGTACGGCCAGAACGGCCGGGTCGTGGTCGAGATGGCCGATCCCGTCGTCGAGGTATGCGTCCGCGAGCGCAAAGGTGAAGACGACGAGGGCGAGTGGGAGCCCCTGCCGAACCTGGCGCTCCCGCCGGCGTGCCTGGAACCCGGCGCTGTCACCGGCCCCGAAATCACGGTGATCCGCCTGGACGGAGACGAAGTCCATACCGAAACGTGGACTGCGGCCGAGCCCGGCTTAATCGAAGAAGACGAAGGTCCGTCATCCGCCGCCCTCCAGCGCCACCTCGATGCTGAAGCCGACGCCGTCGACCGTGCCATGCGCGGAGAGACCGAACCTTCGGATGACGGCAACGAGGGCGTCCGGGAAGCCGAGTTGATTGACTACTGCATGGACCACTGCGAGGAGCAGCCCATTTCTTCGCTGTTGGACGGCGCCGTCAACCTGCGTCCGCCAGACGAGTTGGACGACAAGGAAGTCGAGGCGGAACTCAAATCCTTGCTGGCCCGCATGGCGCTGCTCAGTATCGCGCTGGATGTCTGCAAGCATTTCAGCCCCCGCGATTGTTACCGGCTGCTGAGAGACGAGATCCTGCCTGAACCACACGCCTACGCCGAATTGGTCGGAACCGGCTGGGTGACGCATATCCCGACCTACGAGTATTGCAAGCAATGCGAGGCCGAATTCGACGACGAGTACGAGGCCGGTAAGATCTCCGGCACAGAGTAAAAGAACCGATCCCTTAATTCTCGAAAAACGGTAACTCTCATAGGGTTGGGCTGCGGGCTGTAGCGAAAAACGGGGACTGACTCGCTTCCGGCAGTTGGGAAGCGCCTTTTCGGCCCGCAGGCGGTTTGAAAAGCGTGTCTGTCCCCGCTTTTCGCGTCCAAGAATAAGATACCATTAACATGACTCACTACACTACTTGCACCACTCCGCGAGGGCTTCCGGCGCAAGTTCCCCTGCTGTTACGTCGCACGGAGAGCCGGTTACCGCGGCGTAGACCGACTCCACGTCGCCAGTAGCGAACGCGTCGCCCGTATTGCTGATAATCAGGGGCCGGGGAGCGACAAGCGCCGCCGCCGTGACCACGTCGCCCAGGCTCCGTATGCTCGGGACATAGTACTCGCCGGCCCAGGCGGCGTCGTCCTGGTTGGAGAACCGGTTGGCGTCCATCGCGAGGCGCTGCACGTGGTCGTCCACGGCGGCCGCAAACAGGCACCACATGCCGCCCGCACCCAGGCCGATCAACCGGGTGTTCCCGCTCAGGTCGCGGCGGGTGCGCAGATACTCGATCGACGTGATGACGTCCTGTATCCGGCAGGCCGTGTCGGTCGGCTCAAACGTGTCGGGGAAAGTGCCGGTGGCGCGCGGCCGCGGCCCGGTCAGCGGGCTGTTGTGTTCGCCAATCAGGAACGCGTCGATCGCGGCCACGCACTTGCCTTGCTCGAGCAACTCCTGAATGAGCGGGCCGGGCTTGGACTCCGCGAGGTCGGCGAGCGCCGCCTTGCCCATGCCGTGAACTATAAGAACAGCGTCCCGTGGGCAACCCGGATTTCCACCTCGCCCGCGCCGCTTCTATAGTCTGCCTGACGATCTCCTCCCTTGATGGGTAGCCTTCCGGCTGTTGGTCGCCAGGAAATACGCGCATCCTATCCGCGGGATCCGCCGTGTACGGCGGTTCGGTGAATCCGCCGTATTGCTCACCCCGCCCGAGCAGCCATTTCCCGAAAAACCGGTAGACCACTTCCCGGCTGGCCTTGTTGTAGTTGTGTCCCGCGTCGAATTGGGCCGCCTCGATCTTGTCGGTGGCGTTGTAAAGTTTGTAGATGCTGCGGATCGCCGGATACTCGACGCGCGGCGTCTCGAGGGTCCAGTCGCCGGTAGCGCTGACCATGAGCAATGGGCGCGGGGCCATGACGGCGCCGATTTCCATGTCCGATATGCCGTTCATCCGCATGATCGGCGGGCTTTCACAGGAGCAGTCCGCCTGGGTCGAGCACGAGATAATGTTGACCGGGGCGGCCACCGAAATCCGGTCGTCGACGCTGCAGAGCGTAAATGTCTGAGTCCCGCCGCCGGACCCGCCCGTGCAGCCAATCCGGCCCTTGTCGACTGCCGGCAGAGTCTGAACAAAATCGATCGCCCGAATGCTGTTCCACAGTTGGAAGGCAAACGTATCGATGCTCCAGAGCTTGTTACGCGGGTCGTTGAACTCGTGGGGAAACTGTTTGCTGTCCTGAAACCCGACCATGTCATAACTGAACGCCACGATGCCCATCCGCGCAAACGTGATGCAGCGCGCAGGCACCGACGCTTTCTCGCTGTCCTCGAGCCGCCCGGATTTCCAGTGGCCGTGCGGACACAACACCGCCGGGAACGGGCCCTCCCCCTTGGGCGTGTACAGGTTGCCGGTAACGAGATACCCCGGCCGCGACTCGAACGTCACCTTGGCCACGGTGTAATCGTCATGCCGGATCGTGTCGAAGATGCGCTCATTCATCTGCGTCCGATCGGGCATGGGCAGCAGGCCGCCCGCTATGCGCATCCGCAGCCGGATCTCCTCCACCCGTTTCTCCCAATCTGCGCGGCTGGCGTATGCGGGAAACATGTGGTAACTGTCCGAATCCCGATACGTTTCGGCGCGATTGTCGGACACCGGATCGGGTTTGTTGGAGACACGGATGTTCCGCATGGCGTCGCCGGGCTTATACTGCGGGTCGGCCGCCAACACGAGGGTCGCCGCAAAACGATCCAGCGTCACGCCGGCCGTCCCTTTCTTAACCGTCACGGCGCCCAGGTTCCGCCACACGTAGTCGCCTTTGGGTTTTTCGCTGGAAGGGTTGGCCAGGCGCGCATCGCCCAACACCACGGAACTGGGCTGGCGGTCGTCGGTCCAAACCCATACGTTGAAGTGCGCCCGTTCCGGGACCGCCACCCCGTCATGAACCGCATCATACGCATTCAGCCAGATGACGTCGGCAGGCTGTGCAGCCAGACTTAATGCGAGAAGAACACCCAGCATTTACTACTTGCCCTCCTTGAAGAGCAGGAACTCCCAGATCGTCGGGCCGCCGGTCGCCTCAAGAACATGCAGACGGACCCGCTGCACCGTCACGGGCGGGAACGTGACAGTTGACCCTTTGCCAATCCGGCCGCCTTTGTAAAACGTCGTCCACGCGCCGTCCTTGTCGTATTGGAGTTCGTACGCCTGGACACGGTCCCACCCTTCGCTCAGAAACGCCCTGCGGATCTCGACCGGCGCTCCGAGGTCGACCTCGATCCAACATTCGCGCACATCGTCATCGGTCGCCCAGCGCGTGTTAGGGTTCGCGTCTGTGGCCATGCCCGGCGACCACGCCGGATCATTGTGGTAGACGTTGCTCGCTTTGGCGGGCTTGCCAAGATTGACGGCGGACTCGGCATCATCCGGCAGCGGGGCCGTGTCGCCGTGCGGCGGATGACCCTTGCGGTTCACAAACCGGTTCAACGCCGCCCGCTTCTGTTCCGGCACCAGATCGTCCCATTTCGTCCGCGGTTCGATGGCCGGCACAGCGCCCGCCGTCTTGAGCCGCAACGTCACAATCTGCTGCGGCCTGACCGTTATCTCGTAAGCGGGCCCGCCGGTGAGCGGCTGGGCGTTTTGACCGTTCATGTCCGTAAAGGCGGCGGCCTGATGCGGCAGGTTGACCGTGACCGTCGCTTTTCCCTCCGGTTTTCCGGTCCAATCGGCCAGGCGCAGTTCGAGATCAGAACCTTCGCGCCGCATCGCCTCGACAATCAGCCGGTCCGATGTCTCCACAAACGACTTGGTTCTCGTATCCTCCTTTGCAAGACCAACCACGGGCAGCATGTTGAACTCCCATGCCAGACGCGGCAACCCGCTATCCGCCGCATTGCCTGAGTGCGGCACCAGCGCATACTCGAAATGGTGCTTGCCCACGCCGCTAAGCCACGTATTGGGATACGCACGGTAATAATCGGTCGCATTCATCAGATAAAGGATCGGCGTCGAATCATGTAACTCCCGGCCCGTCAAGCCTTTATCGAGGATGGCCAAACCGCCCGCCAGCGTCATCGAGTCCGACCACTGGATTGCCGGCACAATGTCGGGCAGCCACGGCGCGACTTCCGCAGGATTCTCCAGGTCCGCTTCCGAAAAACCGTACGGGATGCCCCGAATTGCCTTCGTAAGTCTCCCGGCCAACGGGAATTCCACCACAACCACCGTCTTATCCGGAATATCTTCGAGATCCACCTCACAATCAATCCGCGGCGAGGTCTCGTAGAACCGCATCACCCGCCGGCACACCTTGCCGCCATAAAATTCCGATTCGGTCGTGACCGTTGTCGATATTGGGCCGCGGGTTACCGTGATCCTCGATGGTCCATCGCTGGACGTCCCTACGGACTTCCGATCACTGCGCACGGCGATAAAATCGCCCGGATCCCCCGCTTGCCGGTTCACTTTCTCCGCGAAAACAACGTTGGCCGGGCCGCGAAGAAGCTCGGCGCCGCCTTTCAACTTCAGATTAGTCAACGCGCCCGTTTTCGCATCTATCCTCGCCGTATAAAATTGCGTCTCAATCACATCCGGCAAAGGCACGCTTTCCGGCAACACCGCCGCCCCATCCGCCAGCGGCAGTGCCGTCACCCCGCACGGTTGCAGGCTCGGGTTGCACAATACCCGGTTGGCATCGACAGCTTCACACGCAATGCCACTTAAAACCTTGCCGTCAGGCAACTTAAGCGCCAGCGGCGCCATCCGTTTCCACGTAACCGGATCGAACACACCCAGGCCCGCCCCCTCGCCCGCAACCGCATTCAACGCCTCACCCGCGGCGCCCCGGCTCGACTCTTCCACCCACGTCAGCCGATCCTTTACGTCCCATGAGTCGGATGTCTCGAACACCATCCCTGCCGCCGATCCCCACAGCGTGTTGCGGTCCATATTCAGCAGCATTTGCAGCCACGCGTCGTAAAACGCCTTCGAGGGGTACTCGCATCCTGTCTCGAGGCTGGCGGCACTGGCCAGCATCTCCGCCGATTGCAGCGCCATTTCATCGCGCCGGTACCACGTCTTGATCTCGGATTCTCAATCCAGAACGCGCTATAGACGTACGCGGTGCCGTGCTTCATGACGGGCGGCTGGACCGCTCCGGACTCGACCAGCGGCCGCACCGCGTCGAAATAATCCGACAACGTCGCGATGTGGACGTTCAGGTCCGGCGCCGCCTGTTTCACTTGCGCCAGAAATTCCGACGGCTGCTCTTTCCGTCGCGGCGCAATGTTGTAGTCGCCCGAACCGCCGAGAATCAGGGCCGGCGCGCTTTCAGGGGCCGCGCGAAGTTTTGCCCGCATTTCCTTAATCAGCCCGGCCACCTGTTTTTCGCTCAGCGCTTCTGCTGTCGAGAACAGCGGCCCGAGTTCCGCGTAGGACTCCGGGCAGATCGTCAGCACCCGCGTCCCATCCGGCGACTCAGTCCAGTGAACGGGCGATTTCGTGGGGTTGCTCCGGCAATAAACCAACGCATCGAGACCGAGCCCTTTGACGATCTGCGGCATCTGCTCGTGTAAGCCGCAAACGTCTATCATCCAGCAAAAACGCGGCCGCGCCCCAAGCACATCCGTCTGCCACCGCAACCCTTCAACGCCCATCTTGACCAGGGCTTCGCCGCACGGCAGGCTGATCGCCGGCTCGAGAAAAAATGCATTAACCAACTCCACCCGGCCTTCCCGGATGCGCTGCTTCAGTTCTTCAATGCGGTCCCTGTGAAAATTGATCAGCGCAATCTGGTTTGGGATCTCCGACAGCACGAACTTGTAATCCGGATTATCCCGCACGCGATCCAGATGGTCCAGGTAGCTGTTGCCGCAGTAATTGCGCTCGATGGACCAGTTCGCCAGCCACCCGCAACACGCCGGATGAAAATTCGGCACAACATACACGTCTTCCGCCCCGGCGCATATTGAAATCAGGGCCGCGGCCGCAATGATGGTTAGAATGCGCATGGTTTGTCTCCCGTTTGAGCCACGATTATTGCTCAACCGAGCCCCGTCTGCAATCCTGTGCCCTTGCAATTTGAACATCTGATGTTCAAATTGCACGAAGACTAACGCGGCTCAGGGGATGTAGAGGTCGGCGCAGCCGGGGCGCGTTTTGATTTGCCGGTCGCACCCGATCGCCCACATCTCCCAGGCGCCGTCGATGTAATTGTCATTGGACGGCCGCCCGCAGGCCTGCACAAACAGGCGCCACTTCCCTTCGATGAGGTAGAGGGCGGGCGTGGCGACATGATAGAGCGTGCGGTCGTCGTACAGGCCCCGCCACTTCGTCTGCAGCACCGTATCCACGTCGAGCTGTGTCCAGCCTTTTACCGGATCCGTGCTGACGGCCAGCACCGGCCTCCACCGCACCCCGTGATCGATCCCCACCTCGATGCACAGCACGTACGTCGAGCCCACCTTGAACGCCTGGTGCCACTCGTAATACGCATTCGGCGTCGACTGGAAAATCTGCCCCATCCCGCGGGGGTCGTCAGGGTTGAAATGGCGCGTCCACGTCTTGCCATCGCGCGACGTGGCGAGCCGGATGCCCGGCAGCACGCCGTCTTTCCCGCGGTACGAGTAGTACATATACCAGTCCCAACGTTTCTCCGCCTCATTCCACTCGCGCAGCACACCCGCTTGCGACGCCATCTCTTCATGGAACGGCGCAGCCGGTTCGGGCGCGAGCACCGGCGCATCCCCGTACCGCTTAATCGCATCCGCGGCAACGCCCGAGTACCCGTCCGCACCCGCGGGGCAGATCGCAAGCCCAATCCGGTCCTGGCACGTGCCCGCGGTGCCCGAGTAATAAATGTAGTAGGCATCTTCTTCAGGAATGTAAAGGACGGCGTCGAGCCGGATGGTTCTGGCGTCCCAACCTTCCTTGCCCGGCCCGAATATGGGATTGGCCTCGTCCTGATGCCATTGGAACGGATTGCTCGTGCCGGCCCAGGCCTTGCCCACCGCCGCAACTACCCGGTCCTTCGACGACACCGCCGAATAGAACATGATCAGCCGCCCCGGCACTTTCGGGTTGGGCAGAATACACGGCTCCTCGATCTGCTGCGACATCCACTCGTGATCCGCCCGCGACAGGATCATCTCGCCTTGGACAGCGCCCGTCGTCTCTTCGGCCCAAGCCATAGCGGCAGGGACGGAATACAAGAGTCCTGACACGCCCACAACGATCGCCCGTGCGACTGCACTGAAAATAATTCTCTCCATAAACCTTTCTCCTTCCCGCTACGATAGCACAACCGGCTGCCCAACTACTCAACAAGATTTGTTGCCTTTTCGTGTACAATCCACCTCCAGCCAAACAAGGAGAGCCGAAATGCAACGTCACACAGGCCTCATCGTAATCACGTTGCTGTTCTTGGTTATCAGCCTGTGCCTGGCTGCCGCCGC
>JAPLKX010000607.1 GCA_026387845.1 Candidatus Hydrogenedentota bacterium
ACCTTTGCCACTGGGCTGCGCAGCATCCTGCGCCAGGATCCCGACATCATTCTCGTGGGCGAGGTGCGCGACCTCGAGACGGCCGAGATGGCGATCCAGGCCTCGTTGACCGGCCACCTGGTGTTCGCCACGCTCCACACCAACGACAGCGCGGGGGCTATCACCCGGTTGGTGAACATGGGGATTGAGCCGTTCCTTGTGACGTCGTCGACGATCGCCATCATGGCGCAGCGGCTGGTGCGGCGGATCTGCCCGCACTGCAAACAGGCCTACAAGCCCGACGCCGAAAGCCTCAAGGAACTGAACCTTACCGCTGAGCCGGACCGGGTTGTGTACCGCGGGACGGGCTGCGAGAAGTGCCTGAGCCGGGGCTATTTCGGTCGCACGGGCATATTCGAGTTGCTGGTGATGACGCCGCGCGTGCAGGAACTGACGCTCCAGGGGGCGGACTCGAACATCATCAAGCGCGAGGCGATGCGGCGCGGCATGAGAACGCTGCGCGAAGACGGCGCGAAAAAGGTGGCGGAGGGTGTGTCGACCATTGAGGAAGTGCTGCGCGTAACGCGCGACGACATCGTGGATGAAGTAATTTAACAACCAACCGGCCGGCGGGTGCAAAGCCGGCTCGTCAGAACCCAATGGCTATTTACGATTACAAAGCGATCACCAAAGCGGGTAAAACCACCAAAGGCGTGATCGATGCCGATTCCCCGGCGGTGGCGCGGCGCAAACTCCGCGAGCAGGACCTGTTTCCCACGGACATGTCGGAGGTCGCCGGCGCCAAGAAGGCCACCGCCTCGGCGGCAGTCGACCGGCCGGCGCTCGACGAGCAGAAGGGGTATCGCTTCATTCTTGGCGGGGTGCCGACGCGGGACCTGGCGCTGATGACGCGGCAGTTCGGGGTGCTTCTAAAGGCGGGCATGCCGTTGGTGGACTCATTGACGGCGCTGCTTGAAATGACGCCGCGGCCACGGCTGAAAAAGGCCATTTACGACGTCCGCGACAAGGTCAAGAGCGGCAGCACCCTGGCGGACGCTCTGGCCAGGCACCCGCGGATTTTCTCGCAGCTTTACAGCAACATGGTTCGGGCCGGCGAAGCGGGCGGCGCGCTCGAGCAGGTTCTCCAGCGGCTGGCGGAGATCGAGGAACACCAGGCCAAGCTGAAGTCTCAGATCAAGTCGGCGTTGGCGTACCCGGCGTTCATGGCTGTAGTAGCGGTGGGGATAGTGACGTTCCTGATGCTGGTTATCGTGCCGAGAATCACGATGATTTTTGAAAAACAGGAACAGGAACTGCCGGCAATTACCAAGGTGATGGTGTCCACCAGCAGTTTCATCGGCCATTTCTGGTGGCTTATTTTCGGTGTCGTGGTGAGCTTTCTCGTGCTCTGGCGCATCTGGGTGGGGACGGAGCGCGGCCGGTTGAAATGGGACCGGGTCCGGCTCAGGCTGCCCGTCTACGGTTCGCTGCTGGTCAAGCTGATCAGTGCGCGGTTCGCCAGGACGCTGGGCACGATGCTCGAGAGCGGGCTGACAATGATGAACTCGCTCGACGTCGTCAAGTCCGTTATCGGCAACAAGTCCATTGAAGGGTGCATGGACGATGTCAAGGCGGGCGTGCGGCGCGGCAAGGATTTGGCGCAGCCGTTGCGCGAGACGGGTTTTTTCCCGCCGATGTTGGTCCACATGATCGAGCTTGGCCAGCGCAGCGGCCAGATCGAAGACATGCTGCTGCGGGTTGCAGATACCTATGATGAGGATGTGCGCCTGGCGACGGAGTCGATGGTGGGCCTGCTGGAGCCGATTATCATTATATTCATGGGCGTGGTGGTGGGCTTTTTGGTTCTGGCCATCCTGCTGCCGATCCTCAGCATGAGCCAGAACATAGCATAAAAAGGAGCATCGGATGACAGACACTAACGACATGAGAAACCGCGGGGACGCGGGCTTTACGCTGGTGGAACTGATGGTGGTGATCGCCATCATCGCGATCCTGGCGACGATCGTAGGTTTCAACGTGTTCACGGCGATGGACGACGCGTCGATAACGCAGGCCAAGTCTCAAATAAAGAATTTTGAGACGGCCCTGACCGCGTACCGGCTCAAGTTCAACCGGTTCCCCTCAACGTCCGAAGGGCTTGATGCCTTAATCACCAACGAAAGAGGCGTCAATTTCCTGCGCAGCAAGGAAATCCCCAAGGATCCCTGGGGGCAACCCTACCTCTACACCTCCGAGAGCAGCCGGGAGTTCAAGATTGTTTCCTACGGCGCGGACAGGCAGCCCGGCGGCAGCGGCGAGTACGACTCCGATATTACTAACGACCTGGAATCGAATTAGGCAGTCGCACCGGCGGCCCCTACGGAAACCACCTGAATGCCTGAGCACGCTACGCAGACCCACCCTGTCTCCCCTCAGAGAGAAGCCCCGCCGGCCTGTTCCCGGGGTTTTACGCTGATCGAGATGGTCGTGGTGACGCTGCTTATTGGCATCATCATGGCTGTATCGCTGCCTCAACTGATGCCCGCGATTGTGTTCAGCAAGGGGGAAGGCGCGGCCCGCCACCTGGCCGGCTACGGCAGAACGGCGATGGCGCACGCCAACCTGATGCGGGAAAACGTCACGGTCAAGTTCAACCTGGACGAGCAGACCTATTGGGCGGAGCGCCTGGTGCGCGAGGATGAGGAGGAGTTCTTCAAGGATAAAGAAGACGGGAAAGAAGGGGGAAAGAAATCCGGCAAAGAAAAGACTGGTTATATGGACCTGATGGGCAGTTCAGGCCTGCGCCAGAGCCAGTTTGGCAGCACGATGGGCAACCCCCAGGACCCCGCAGCCGGGGATGACGAGGCCGCCAGAATAATGCGAGACCGGATTGAACGATATATCCGGATCCAGCTCGAAACCCGGGCAAGGAAACTCGATAAAGGCAGCCTGTTTGAAGAGATGACGCCCCTGTTTGAGAAGAAGTTCGACCTCGAAGACACCGAAAGTTACATCGAAGAAATCAAAGACCCCCTATTGAGGCGGACCGTGATGCCGGAGGGCGTCGTGATCGAGTTGGTGCGGGTCGGCTCGACCGACTACAAGTCCGGCGAGGTGGAAATCGAGCTGTCATCGCTGGGGCTTTTCGAGCCCATCCTCTTTCACGTCAAGAACGAAGACGAGGACTATTTCACCGTTGCCTGGGACCCGCTTACCGGGACGGTACGATTCGAGCGCGGCAAAAAAGAAGAAGAAGAGATGGGGGGGTCCCAATGAGCCGCCGCGCCGGAACACACGGATTCACCCTTATTGAAGTCATGGTGGCGGTGGCGATTCTGGGTTCGAGCCTGCTGATCCTTTTGGAGACGCACTATGCGGCGCTGAGGCTGTTCAACGAAGCCCGCGAAGAAACCCTCATGCAACAGTTTTTGGAGCGCGTGATGGGGGAAGCCGAGGTCGAAGTGCTGGCGGGAAACCTGACGGGTTCGGGCGACTTCGGCAAACGGTATCCCGAGTATACCTATTCGTTTGAGGCGGTGCCCGCGGGCGAAGATCAAATGATCCCGCTTTACGATGTCACCGTTACCGTGGACGGGCCCACGGATTCGCGCTCGATGGAAATGGTTGTGTTCAGCGTGGAGACCTTCCAATGAGCACTGCTACCCGCGCCCGCGCCGGCTTCACGCTGCTTGAAGTGCTGATCTCCATATCCATCCTGCTCATCATCACGTCGATTGTCTACGCCAGCCTTTCGTCGGTGGTCACGGCGACGGAAATTGCCCGGGTCAGCGCCGACGAGATGCGGATGCGCCAATTCCTCGTGCGGAGTTTCCAAACCAATTTTTCAACCATAGTCGCCGATCCGGTGTATCAAGACGAGCGCTACGTCCTGATAGGGATCAGTGAAGACGGCCCGCGCGGCTCCATGGACTCGATCGAGTTTGCGTGTTCTGCGCCGGTCATTGGGGGCGCGTCTCCGCCGGGCGCCATTAAGAGGGTGTATTACGGGGCCGTGGCCAACTCGCCGGGCGCGGGCGGCGGTGGCTTTTTCGGCGACGACGAGCAGAGCCTGCCGGTCGGTGCGATGAAACTCGAGTCGAGCGAGCAGATGATGCTGGACCCTGCGGTGGTCGAGGAGTACGGCACAGACTTGTTCGAGGATGGGGGCGGCAGGACGGACCGGCTTCCCGGCAATTCGGACTTTGGCTCTTCTTCCTCGCGGGGTTTTTCAGGCCGGTCAGGGGGGAGCTTTGGCGACAGGGGTTTTTCAGGCCGGTCGGGCGGGAGCTTCGATGACAGGAGTTCAGACCGCCGGGAGTCCAGGCGGGAAAGCGACAGGACCTCCAGCAGCAGCCGCTCCAGCAAATCGACCCGCACGCCCTCCCTGCTCGAAGCCGAAACCCAGGAAGCCCCCGGCTGGAAGGTTCCGGTGGACCAGTTTGATGTCTCGTTTTTCGACGGATACGAATGGGTTGAAGACTGGGATTCGATCGAGTTCGGGCGGATGCCGTGGGCGGTCAGGATCCGGCTCAACTACGCCCGGTCCGAGGAAGAGTATGACGCGGACAGAGAGGCCGGCATCAGCCAGGACAAAGATTTCGATTTTGAAACGGTATTCATGATTCCCATCGGGGCCGGGCTCATTCCGGAAGAAGAAAAGGTGAATGGCGGGGCCGGAACAAGATCGACCAGCAGCGGAAACCTGTTCGGCGAGAGCGCCCGCGACCAGCAGCGCAGGTCCAAGGAATCGGATCGGGGAAAAGACCAGAAACCGCGCGGGTCGTCGAGTCGGTCGGACAGGGACAGGAAAACGGATCGGGACAGCACGTCTGGTTTTGGCCGGTCACGGTCGGGGATGGGGGGGGGAGGGAGTCTTTTTGGCAACTAGAGCGCCCAACAGACGCAACGACGAAGGCGTGGCACTGATGCTGGTGCTGCTGCTGGTGGTTTTGTTGAGCGCGATCACGTTTGAATACGCCTATGAGACGCAGGTGGAGGCGTCGCTGGCAGCCAACGGGCGCGGCGACATGGAGGCGTACGTTGCGGCCAAGTCGGCCGTCGCGGTGGGTATGGGCCTGTTGATGAGCGATCAGATGCAGGATGTGTACGGCGAATACGCCCAAAGCGCCGGCCAAGCCCTCATGCCCAATCCGGCGAACAACCAAAACCGGCAGAATCAGCGGAACCCGCAAAACCAACAGGCGGGTTTTGGCGAGTATGACTGCAAATGGACGGACGCGTGGGGGCAGCCGATCGTCCAGCCAATCAATAATGCCACCATGCACTGCAACATCGAAGACGAATGCGGCAAGCTCAACCTCAACGTGTTCTCGGATTTCTCGGCCGAGCAGGAAGCCATGCAAAACGCCGACGTCAACGGTCAGGCGAATCCTGTCAATCCGGCCAATCCGGTCGATCCCAACAATCCCAATCCGAACCAGCCCGGCGCTCCGGTACAGGCGCGGATGGAGGCGCTCGAGACGGTGCTGAGAAACTTGTTCGACCAGATGGAATTGGAGGTGAATCCGACGGACGCGATCCTGGACTGGCTGGACGTTGACGACGAGCCGCGGCCCGAGGGCGCCGAGTCGGATTATTATGAATCACTCGAGACGCCGTACGCGTGCAAGAACGGGCCCATGGAGTCGATAGAAGAACTGCTGCTTATTGCCGGGATCACGCCGGAGATCTATTTCGATCTCAACCGGGATCCGGACGAAACGCAGGAACTCCGCCAGCAGGAAGACCCGCTTTACCCGCTGTCGTCGCTGCCCGACCTGCTCACCGTATGCGGCAGCATCAAAGGCAAGATCAACATCAATACGGCGCGGCCGGAACTTCTCATGGCGCTGTTTCAAGACCCGGCAGCCGTCGATACCATCGTGGCGGCGCAGCAGCAGACGCCTTTCCAGGACATCCAAGACCTGGGCACGAGCGTGAGCCTGCCCAATGAGTTCAACGACCTGCTCGATGTCAAGAGCAACGTGTTCCGCATCCAGGGCGACGGGTTCATGGACGACGTGATGGTGCGCGTGGAAGCGTACGTGGTCCGGCCGGATGCGTACAGCGAGATTCCCATGCCGTTCCGCATATTGAGTTGGCGTGTGATACGATAAAATGGCTAACCGCAGGGAGATAGACAACAGATGGCTGTAACGGCAAGAGTGGCCGCAATTGAATTTGACGGGGACGACGTGCGACTGGCGGTGGTCAAGACGGGGCTGAAACGGCCGCGCGTGATCGAGGTCCATGCGGGCCGCGCCCAGTACGAGGATCCCCAGCAGCGCCAGGAAGCGATGGTTCAGGCCGTCAAAACGCTTGTTGCGGGGCTGAAAGTGCGGCCGACCGTTTACGTTCTGTGCCTGTCGAGCGTGAACAGTATCATCCGCACGATCACAATCCCGTTCCGCGGCGCACGCCGCGTCACACCGGCCGTCACGTTCGAGCTTGAACGGTACCTGGCGATTCCCATCGAGGAGCTCGTGGTCGACCACATGCCGATACTCGAGTTCGACGGCCAGACCGAGGTGCTGACCGTGGGCGTGAGGAGAAACATCCTCCAGGAGCAGATCGGAATCCTCAATGCGGCCGGCATCGATCCGGAAGGCGCCGACATCGATGCCATCGGCCTCACCAGCCTGTGGCAAATGGGCCACCCGGCAAAGGGCCTCCGCGCGGTCCTGTATCTCCACAACAAAGCGGCCGTGTTCGCCGTCGCTTATAACAAATCGCTGGCGTATTTCCGCCACCTGCCGGTTGGCGCGGAGCAGTTTGCAGATAACCTGGACGACGCCGTCCAGGAGGTCCAGAACTCGATACGCGCGTTTTACTCGAGCTGGAAAGCGGACGGAGAAATCGCCGGGCTTGATGTGATCGGCCTCTCCCCGCAGCATGAAGAAGCCTTGGCGGGCCAATTCGAGATCCCACTGACGTTTCAGGACCCGCTGTCGGCTGTTCAGGCGCCGGGAACCATTGACAAGCAGGTGTACGCGGGCCTGATCGGGGTGGCGGTGGGTGCGGCGGGAGGCGCGTTCAGCCTTCACCTGCGCAAAGACGAACTTGCCCACAAGAACCTGTTCCCGGCGCTGGTCCCGCATATTATGCTGACCTCGTGCATAGCGCTGTTGGTGTTGGTTGGCTGCGCCTGGTTCTACCACCACGCCGCGATCGTCAATGCGGGAAAGGCGGCGCAGCTTGAGCAGCAGATCGGTTCCGTCGATGCCGAAGTCAAATCGCTCGAAGCCCAGGGAATCAACGTGCCGGCCGGGATGTTTGGCGACCCGACGATCCTGGACGTGCTGATGGAAATTGCCATCAACCTGCCCAGCCAGGTCGCCGATGTTACCGATGTCAAGATAGAGCCTCCCAACGCGGCCGCTCCATGGATCATTGTTGCGGGCGAAGTCAAAGACGACAACGCGTTTAAGACGGCGGTCGAAAAGATCAAGCAGTCGCCTGTGTTCAAAACCGAGGAACCCGAACTGAGGCTGGTCGAGGGGAGAAGCACGTTCCGGCTTGTCCTGCAGCGGGTAAACGCCGGCTCAGAAAACGCCGATGCGACAAGGAGTTGACGTGAACGAACAGGAAACCCGGAAACAAGACCGGCTCAGCATCATTTTCACGGCGGCGGCGGTGGCGCTGGTCGTGTTCATGGTGGCGTTTATCCCGATCAATCCGCTGCGGAAATACAAGCGGTCGGTGTCCGACCTCGAGAGCACGCGCCAGCAACTCGATTCCGCCGTCACGTTGCGCGACGCACACCTCGAACGGCTGCGCAACCAGGAAATCCTCATGAAAAAACTCAACGAGCGCCGGCCCAACTTCGACCTGTGGTCGTTTGTCAACTCCGTGCTCACCGAGGAAAAGCTCAAGGAACGGGCGAATCTCAGGAAGGTTGCCGCAAAGTTCAACAAGTCCGGCGACGTGTCCAACCAAATCACCATGGTCGAGCTGGGACTTACCGGGATTACTCTCAAGGAACTCGCAAACGCCCTGCATAAAGTCTATTCGAGCAACAACTTGGTCGTCGTATATCGAATGCTCCTGAGGCCCGAGAACAATAGCAAGGGCCTCGAATGCGAGATCACCTTCTTGTCGCCCGTCTCCGGGGCCGTCGCCTCCTGACACAACTCTTTGACCAAGGCGATAAAGTTCTATTGTGCCAATCCGCAGAGGAAGTTCACGTGGAATGTGTGTCTGCGAATACGCTCATCACTTCTTGGGCGTACCGTAGAGATAGTGGTCGAGGTTCTCCGCGGCATCGTCAGGCAGGGCCTTGGCGGTGCCGATCACGGACGCGAGCCGCTCCGCCAACGTGGGGCCGGCACTTTCGGTGACCTCGATGCTCACCTCGGTACCTTCCGGGATGTCCATAGGTTCCTCAATCACAATTACGCCGTTTTTGACGTATCCTTTGTAGGGCATCTTGTCCGTCTCCGGTTCAGCCCCGATTGTACCACACGGTATATCGAGCGGCCGCAAGTCGGGGCGGAGCTTTCTTCAAGCGCGCCTCCACGAGTCTGTGAGATACACATGAAGGGGCGGCTTCGATTGGCCATGGATCGCTCAAGAAGGAGGGAAACGATTTCCCACTTGATTTTTTGTTCCAATTGCGTAAGAATGGTGGCGGAGAAGCTCTGTTTTTGAGGTGTTGATCCGGGCGTACAAAAATGGCTTGTGGAGACATAAATTATTGACACCCAGCCGCGTAAACCCAGTAACTCCAACAAACATTAACAGTATTATCATTGACATTTTGCCCTTCACTCTGGTACCATTCTACTGGGCAAATTGAGGCTCGCTTCCATGGCTACTCAAGGTTACTCACTATTTGGTCAGCGCCTGGTGGAGCGAGGCATCATCTCACAGCAGCAACTCGCTGAAGCCATTCAAAAACAACAGACTACGATGAGCAGCCGCAAGCTGGGGGAGATCCTTGTCCGGCTTGGTCATATCAGCAAGAACCACATCACGGAAGGTTTAGCGGACCAGCTTGGTATACCGATCATCAAGCTTTCGGACTACGAGATTCCAGAACGGATCCGGAACGCGGTTCCGGGCACGGTTGCGACCGTGTATCGAGTTATCCCGTTCCGGGAAGATGACAATACGCTGGTGTTGGCGACGGCGGATCCGACCAAGATCGATCAGATAGACGATCTCCAGCGGCTTTTGGATCGGCCGGTTTCTACGGTGCTGGCCTCGCCCGAAGACATCGCCAAGGCGCTGTCGAAATATTACGGCCTTTCGGAGACGACGGTGGAGACGATGCTTTCGACGGTGAGCAGCGCGAGCACGATGAGCACGCTGAGCACGATGTCGAGCCTCAGTTCAATGGGTTCTTCGGCGGTCAGCAGCCTCAGTTCGATGAGCGGCAGCGAACTGAGCGTGAACAGCATCAGCGTGGACAACGTCGATTTTGACGGCGACACCAGCGTTGGCACGCCCGCCGGCGATGAAGAAGACGACAACAGCCCCGTGGTCCGGTACGTCCACAACCTAATCCTGGATGCGTTCCGGCTGCGTGCGTCGGATATCCACGTCGAGCCGGGCAAGTCGGATGTGAAAGTGCGGTACCGGATTGACGGGGTGTTGCACGAGATGCCGGTCCCGCCGAAGCGGGCGCAATCCGCCATTATTTCGCGCCTCAAGATCCTGTCGGGGATGGACATATCGGAGCGGCGGGTTCCGCAGGACGGGCGCATCAAGCTCAACATGGGCGGCAAGATGGTCGACCTCCGCGTCAGTGCGCTGCCCGCCACGTTTGGCGAGAGCGTGGTGATGCGTATTCTCGATAAGAGCGGTCTTCTGCTGGGGCTGGGCCAGCTTGGGTTCTCTCCCAGAGACCAGCAGACCTGGGAACACCTGCTCGAACAGGCGACGGGCGTGGTGCTGGTGACCGGCCCGACGGGCTCGGGCAAAACCACCACGCTTTATGCCTCGCTCAACAACCTCAACCAATCCGACGTGAAACTCATCACGGTCGAAGACCCCGTCGAATATCAGCTCGAGGGCATCAACCAAGTCCAGATCCAGCATGACATTGGGTGGAACTTTGCACGCGCGCTCCGTGCCATTTTCCGCCAAGACCCGGACATCGTGATGGTCGGCGAAATCCGCGATCTGGAAACCGCCGAGATCGCCATCAAAGCCGCTCTTACAGGCCATCTGGTCTTCTCGACGCTTCACACGAACGATTCCGCGAGCGCGATCCCGCGCTTGATCGATATCGGGATCAAACCGTTCCTGGTGGCGTCGGGCATCCGGGCCATCCTGGCGCAGCGGCTGGTGAGGATGATTTGCACGACGTGCAAGGAACCTTACAAGCCGCCCGAAGAGGAATTCGAACTGCTGGGTCTCCACGTGGACCGGTCAAAAGCGGAGCTGTTTCACGGCTCGGGTTGCGATAACTGCAACCACACCGGCTATTCGGGCCGGCTGGGTGCGTACGAGTTGCTGATCTCGAACGACAACCTGCGCCACATGATCATGGCGGGCGAATCGGCGGCGGTTCTCAGAAGGCAGGCGCGGCGCGATGGAATGACAACGATGCGCGAAGATGCCTGGGAAAAAGCCCTCAAGGGAATCACCACCATCGAGGAAGTGAACCGGAAAACCCGCGCAGACGACCCGCTCGAACGACACGAATAATCGAGGGAGATGACGATTCATGGCGTATGAAATGGTGAGCCTCCTGCGAATGCTCATTGACCGGGACGGGTCCGACCTTCACCTGGCGGTCGACAACCCGCCCGTCGGGCGTGTCCACGGGCACTTGCAGTTTTTCGGCGACAAAGTGCTCACCGCCGAAGATACCGAACGCCTCATGAAAAGCATTGCGTCCGTTGACAACCAGCAGGAACTGCAGGAAGTGGGCGGGTCGGACTTTGGATTTGCGTTTGAAGACGTAGCGCGGTTCCGCGTGTCGATATTCAAGCAGCGCGGGTATGTTGGTCTTGTGCTCCGGTTAATTCCCAGGCACATTTTCACGTTCGAGGAGATCGGCCTGCCTGAAAGCCTCAAAGAGGTCATCACCCAGCCGCGCGGCCTCATCCTGGTTACCGGGCCCACGGGCTCGGGCAAAACCACCTCGCTTGCCACCATGCTCGACTGGATCAACAGCACCTTCGACCACCACATCATCACCATCGAAGACCCCATCGAGTATTATCATAACCATAAGAGGAGCATCATCACCCAGCGCGAGGTCGGAGTCGACGTTCCGACGTTCGCCGAGGCTATCCGCCGGTCGCTGCGTCAAGACCCCGACGTGATTCTGGTCGGCGAAATGCGCGACCTCGAAACCATCGAGTCCGCCGTGACCGCGGCCGAGACCGGCCACTTGGTGTTCGGCACCCTGCATACGACCGGCGCCGTCCGTACGATCGACCGTCTGATCGACGCCTTTCCCACCAACCAGCAGGAACAGATCCGCACCCAGCTTGCCGGCAACCTCAAAGCGGTGATTTCCCAGGCGCTGGTTCCCAAGAAGAGCGGGTTTGGCCGCGTGGCCGCTTTCGAAATCATGATTTCGACGCCCGCCATTCAGAACCTTGTCCGCGAGAACAAGTCGTACCGCATCACATCCATGATCCAGACCGGCCACAAGTTCGGCATGAACCTGCTGGACGAACACCTCCTGGCGCTGTATCGAAAAGGCATCATCAAATACGAAGACGCGGTATCAAGAGCCCAGTTGTCCGATGAATTCGCCCAGCAGGCGCAAGCGCTCGGTCTCGACATAATCCCCGATAAAAAAGGGCCGCAGGGCGTTCATTGACAGACCCACGAGGTGGTTAGACCCGACTTATGGCCGTCACGCGTGAAAGACAGATCGGCGACATCCTGATTGAACAGGGCGTGGTTACGCCGTTGGCGCTCGATGAGGCGCTCCAGCGTCAGCGGCTGACCGGCGAACTGCTGGGCCGCGTCCTGGTCTCGATGGGGTTCTGCGAAGAGCAGGACGTGGTCGAGGCGCTTGGCGTTCAGGCGGGGATGGAGCGGGTCGACCTCACCAAGATCAAGATCAAGGAAGAGGTATTGCGCCGGGTCACGGCGGATGTGGCCAAGTTCTACAACATCATCCCCGTGCGCGAGCAGGACGATAAGCTGGTGGTGGCCATGGCCGACCCGCTCAACATGAGCACGCTGGACGACCTGCGCCAGATCCTGAGTTGCGAGGTCATTGGCGCCATCAGCAACCACCAGGACGTACACGCCGCCATCAACGCAAACTATACCGTCGAAACCCAGTCGCTGCACCAGACGCTGAGCGAACTGATCGAGCGTGTCGGCAATTCCGAACTGACCCTCGAGGAAATGGGCGTGCAGCAAATTGTGGGCGACGTCGATAACCTGATCGCCCTCACCCAGGAACCCCAGATCATCAAGATCGTCAACCTCGTGTTCCTCGAGGCCGTCCAGAAGCGCGCATCCGACATCCACTTTGAAATCTACGAAAGCATGTTCCGCATCCGGATCCGCGTCGACAGCGTCCTGCACGAGATTGTCAGCCCCCCCAAAGCGCTGGCGCTGGCGCTGGTGTCTCGAGTCAAAGTCATGAGCAACATGGACATCGGCGAACGCAGGCTTCCCCAGGACGCGCGGATCGAGTTGAAGATCGGCGACAGCGAGATCGACGTCCGTGTCGCCACGCTGCCGACCCTGTTCGGCGAGTGCGTGGTGATGCGTATCCTGGACCGGACCGCCGTCAAGATCGACCTGAACATCCTCGGGTTAAGCCTGCCGTGCCTCAAGCTGCTCCGCAGAACCATCGGCAAGCCCAACGGCATCTTCCTGGTGACCGGCCCGACAGGATCGGGCAAGACGACGACCCTGTATGCGGCCCTCCAGGACATCCTGAGTCCAGAGATCAAGAT
>JAPLKX010000177.1 GCA_026387845.1 Candidatus Hydrogenedentota bacterium
CCCCAGGCGGCGACACTGCTGCACGCATAGGAATCAAGAGCCGCCATGGCGTGGACTCCCCGAACGTCGTGGAAGTCGAGTTGTGCGGCGTCGGCGAGGCCTTGCATCTCTTCGGCGTACCGCGTGTCCATGTAGGGTTCCATGGCATACCAAGCGGCGTCGAGGTTGGCGGCGCTGAACTCCTCATCCGAAGTTATGGAGGCGTAGAACGCAATGAGGAGGGTCCTGACGTCGTCAATCATGAGGCGGCCGTAGTGATAGCCCATCTCGTAGGGCGTGCCCGAGACGACGATGAGGGGGATTTCGCGCGAGCCGGCGTAGATGGATGTGCGGTAGCCCGACCCGCCGACCGCGAGCGAGAAATGGTGGTAGTCCTGCTTTTGGGCGGGTTCGAGGCCGTTGGCCCAGGCGGCCCAGAAGTCGAGGTCGCTGTTTCCGTACACGACGCTGAACACCGTGCCATTGACTCCGGCAAGTTTGGCAATATCGATGGCGCTCTCGCCGTTGATTTGACCGTAGCGGTCATTGATGGCGTTGAACAGAAGCTGGTTGCCGCTGCCGTTGTGGTTTTTCCAGTACACAACGCCGGGCATGGCGGTATGGAACGGGTCGGGGCTGACGCAGGGATGGCCGACCACCGACTCGTCTTCATACACGTCGCACCGTGTGGCGCTGGTGAACAGGAGTTTTCCTTTTTTACCGGTTGAGACTGCGTCGGCGAATGCGTAGTGGTACTGGTTGGTACGCGGCGAGGCGAAAACGCGGTTGACTGCCTGATCGACGGTGACATCGTGATACAGGACATCGCGCAACAGGACCGGCATGGGAATCCCGTCGAGACCTTCGGCGTCGCAGAAATAGCCCATGATCTGGCTGAATGCCAGCCCGTATTCGTTCATGCCGCCGCAGATAGCGCCGATGACGCCGGCGCTGGCCATGGTGGCATGGCGGATTCCGTCGGTGGGATTATAGATGGCGACGACGGGGTAGTCTTGCATCCCGGTGTCCATGTTCCAGTCGAGGTTGCGAAACTGGAATGTTTTCCCGTCCTCAGTGGCGGCTCCCCAGGCGGCCATAAGGCTGCAGCCGAGTTCGGACATGTCGGGGAGCACCATGGCTTTCTGGAGGAGCCGGTAGGTGACGTCAGGGTACCCGGCGTCGAGGCAGCCGTCGGCGGCGCCGCGCAACTCGAGTTCCCAGCCGGTGGTGTCGAAGTGGGAGTTGTCCCACATGGCTGCAATAGCCTCGTCGAACATGGCCTCGGGCACGGAGAAGGTGTTCATCATGCCGCCAAGGCACTGGGAGATGTCGGCGGCGAGGAGTTTTCCGTACCAGTAGCCCATCTGGTACCTGTCCCCGCCGACCTCGACGACCTTGATCGGGTGTGCGCCGTTGGGTACGGTGCTGATCCGGCCCCAGCCCCGGACGTTTCGGTAGGGGAGCGTGTCGGGAACGACGCTGACGCCGGTGGTGAATTTGAACGGGGCGGCTCCCCCACTCTCGAATTCGAGTTCGATCATGAAGGCGGTCCAACCCTGGTCGGGAGCGGGCACGGACGCAACATACTCGCCGCCATCGCCCTCGAGTGGCGTGCTGGTCCATGCGGCGCCGATGGTATCGAGCCTGAAATTGCGTTCGTTGGGGTTGGTGGCCTGCCACAGGGTGACGGCGGTGGGGGTGGTGACGGTTTGGACGCGGAGCGAGCCGTCGGGCAGGCGCTGCCAGGAATACTCGGGCCGCGGGACGTTATTTAGGATAGATTCGTAAAAGGCGAGCATGTCTTCCCAAGCCTGGAAATTGAGCCCGTGGTCGGTGTTGGGAACGTAGCGCAGGTGTTTTTCGCCTTCGAGGGCGTCAAAGTAGAACTGCCAGGAGTCGGGCAGGAAGAATTGGTCGCCGGTGCTGTTGACGATAAATTTGGGCATGGTCATCCGGTCGACGTACGAGATGGGATCGACGACGGCCATGAGGTTTCGGAATTCGGGCGTGTGCATCCAGTTCATGACACCCATGCGCTCATAGTCGCCGATGGCGTCGGCCCAGTAGCCGTATGCGTCATAGTGGTGGCGCATCGAGTTCTCGACGTTGAGCACGTCGATGACGCAAGGGATGATGGCCACGACACGGGGGTCGTTCGAGGCGGCGGTGGTCCAGGTAGTCCATCCGCGTTTCGAGCCGCCGGCAATCACGAATTTCTGGACCTGCGGGTACTCGGCCTGAATGAGGTCCATGGCTCTGAGGACGGCTTTCGTCATGGGCAGGCGGGGCAGCCAGGTTGGGTCGCCGGTCCTGTAGAACTTGTCCCAGGCGTAGGCGATCAGTTCGTCTTCGGTGCGGCCGGAGGCGACGTATTCGGGATCTTGCTCATCAGCGAAATGGAGCGGCTGATTGGGAATCATCCGCAATTCGACCGTAAGACTGTTGGTCATGACGCCGATATTGGCAAGCATGGGGTCGACTTCGGTTGGAGCGCTGCCGCCGTTGCTTCCCCCGCCGATATAGAGGAGCGCCGTATCGTGCATGAGCGAGGACGGCCGGACCACGTTGACCCAATGTTCCCAAAGGGGCCTGTCGACTTCGGAAGAGTCGCGCCAGGCTTGCGAGCGCATCCACCAGATGTAGCCGGTGTACCCGGCGCCGGTGACCGTATTGACGGGCGTGGGCCCGTAGGTGAAATTGGAGTCGGGTGCGCCGAGGTAATCATCCAGCGGCGTGGCGGCGGCAAAATTGGCGGAAAGGACAAGCACGGCGGCAAGAAGTAACCCGGAACGGTACATTGAAGGCCTCCTCATTGTGCGGAAAAATGACGGCACGAACCACCCCTCAGACGGCTTCATTACAGCGGGCGCCCAAAAGCCTTAACTATATTACACCCAACGGGCGTGGGGCACAAGATGGAATAAAGGCCCCGGATCCGCACGTAAGAAACGCGGCAAGATGCCGCGTCTACGTTTGCGGCCAATGTAGAAGCGGCATCTTGCCGCTTGCGGTCTCGCTGCGTCGCATCAAGAGACCCACCGTGTTCACACCAAGACCCCGGGATGGCGGAGGCCGCAACCAAATAAGGCGGGAGACTGGACGCGGTGGGGTCGCGCTCCCGCCCGACCGGGTGGCGGCGGAGGCGGCGCTTTCGAAGCTCAGGTTGGGGTGTTGGAGCCACGGTCGAGCAGGAGCTCGACCCCACCGCGTTGCATCCCCCGGCTCGAGCAATCGACTGAATTTCTACGAAAAAATGCTGGATGTTGACGGATAGTAGTACGGACGGACACAAGCGGACTGAGTGGGGAGGGAGGGCATAAAAAAAGCCGGGCCCGGAATGTTGGTCCCGTGCTTTAGCACGCGTAGTCCGGGCCCGTTTCACGGGAAGGGAA
>JAPLKX010000074.1 GCA_026387845.1 Candidatus Hydrogenedentota bacterium
ACCGGCTCCTGTTTACCATGCAGGGCAGCAATAGCCGCTGGCAGATCTGGGAAATGACGTTCAAAGACGGCGGCGCGTATGACATCCGCCAGGCCACCGCCGGCGAAGAGCCCGACGTCGATAATTACGACGCCTGCTACCTGCCCGACGGCAGAATCGTTTTCGGCTCGACCCGGTGTTTCCATGGAGTGCCCTGCGTGGGTGGCGCCGACGCGGTCGCCAACCTCTTCATCATGAAGGCCGACGGGACCGGAGTTCGGCAGTTGTGTTTTGATCAGGACCACAACTGGTGCCCGACCGTGCTCAACAACGGCAGGGTCCTTTATACGCGCTGGGAGTATTCGGACACGCCGCATTATTTTGCGCGCCTCTTGTTTCATATGAACCCCGACGGCACCAGCCAGATGCAATACTACGGCAGCAATTCATACTGGCCCAACTCGACGTTCTACGCCCGGCCCATCCCGGGCGACCCGACCAAGGTTGTCGCGATCATTTCCGGCCATCACGGGGTGCCCCGGATGGGCGAACTCGTCGTGTTCGATCCCGCCAAAGGCCGCAAGGAAGCCGAGGGCGCGGTGTTGAAAATCCCGGGGCATGACTTACCCGTAGAAGCCCCCATCATGGATACCTTGGTGGACAACAGTTGGCCGAAATTCCTCCATCCGTTCCCGCTCGATGGGGACTATTTCCTGGTTTCGTGCAAGCCTGATGCGAACTCGCCGTGGGGCGTCTATCTTGTCGACACGTTCGACAACATGCTGAAGCTGTACGACCTCGCCGGCTACGCGATTTTCGAGCCGGTCCCATTTCACAAAACGCTCAAACCGCCCGCGATCCCCGACAAAATTAAGCCCGATCAGCGCGAGGGCATCGTGTATCTCGAGGACATTTACAGGGGGACCGGCCTCACCGGCATGCCTCGCGGAGCCGTCAAAAACCTCCGCGTCTATGAGTTCCACTACGCCTATAACAAGATCGGCGGCCACATCAACATCGGTGTCGAAGGCCCGTGGGACGTCCACCGGATTCTCGGCACCGTGCCGGTGTTCGAAGACGGGTCCGCCGTGTTCCGGGTGCCGGCCAACACGCCTATCGCGGTCCAGCCGCTCGACCAGGACGGCCGGGCGCTGCAGATGATGCGGAGCTGGTTTGTGGCGATGCCCGGCGAGGTCTTGTCGTGCGTGGGTTGCCACGAAAAGCAGAACATGGCCCCGCCCTCGATGCAAACGCTCGCCGCAAGGCGGCCGGCCGCTGAAATCCAGCCGTGGCGGGGGCCCGCGCGCGGGTTCAGTTGGAAACGGGACGTTCAGCCGGTGCTCGACAAGTACTGCGTGAGCTGCCACAACGGCGAAGGCGGCGGCGGTAAAGACCTGCGTGCAAAAGCGGAGAACGGCTGGAGCGGATTCACGCCGTCGTACCTGGAACTGCACCCGTACGTGCGGCGCCCGGGACCCGAGAGCGATTATCACCTGCAGAAACCGATGGAGTTCCACGCCAGCACCAGCGAACTGGTCCAGATGCTTGAAAAAGGCCATGGCGGCGTGAAGCTCGACGAAGAAGCGTGGGACCGGCTTTTCACCTGGATCGATCTCAACGTGCCCGACCACGGCACTTGGGGCGAGGACGGGCCTATCCCCGCCAACTACCACCAGCGGCGAATCGACATGCGCACCAAGTACGCCAACAGGCCCGAAGACCCCGAGGCCATACCCGAACTCAACCTGCCGCCCGTCGTGCCCGTCGCGCCCGAGCCCAAACCCGCGCCCGGCGAGAAACCCGTCCTCGCCGGCTGGCCGATGGACGAGCCCGCCGCAAAAGCCCTGCAGGCAAATGCGGGAACCGCGCGGCGCACGGTCGATCTCGGCGGCGGAATCACGATGGATTTTGTCCTGATCCCGGCGGGCGAATTCGTCATGGGCAGCACCGACGGCCAAGTCGATGAACGGCCCGCCACCATCGTCAGGGTCGACAAGCCGTTCTGGATGGGCGTCACCGAAGTCACCAACAAACAGTACCAGCGGTTCGACTCCAGCCACGACAACGGGTTCATCGACCAGCACCACAAGGATCACACCACACCCGGTTACTCGATCCAGGACCCGGACGAGCCGGCGGTGCGGATTCCGTGGATCGATGCCGTCAAGTTCTGCAAATGGATGTCGGAAAAGCTGGGGCAGCCATGCTCGCTGCCGACCGAGGCGCAGTGGGAATGGGCGTGCAGGGCGGGTACCGACTCCGACCTTAATTACGGCAACAAGGACACCGATTTTGCGCCGTTTGCGAACCTCGCTGACGCCTCAATCAAGCTGCTCGCCGTCACCGGAATCAACCCGCAGCCCATCGAGAACCCAAGCAAGTATGAGGACTTCCTACCCAAGGATGAACGGTTCAACGACGGGTGCAAGATCATGACCAAAGTTGCCGCTTACGTCCCCAACGCCTGGGGCCTTTACGACATGCACGGCAACGCCAGCGAGTGGACCAGATCGAGCTACCGCCCCTACCCCTACAACGAGGGCGATGGGCGAAACGACATTTCAGGGTCTGAAAAGAAAGTAGTCCGCGGCGGGTCCTGGTTCGACCGGCCCAAACGAGCCAAGTCCAGTTATCGCCTCGCGTATCAGCCGTACCAGCCCGTGTACAACGTGGGAATAAGACTGGTGATTGTAACGCAATAGTTCTTACGTCCTATCCGTCGGATCCGTCCGATCCGTCCGATAGGTCAATTAATTGGAGGATGCCATGGATTTCTCGATACCGCAGCCGCTTCAAGATTTGCTGAACCGGGCGCGCCAGTTTGTAGAAACTGAACTGTATCCGCTCGAACCGCTGTTTCTCCAGCAGGGTTTTAACGCCGTCGAGCCCGAGTTGCAGGAAAAACGCCGCAAGGTCAAACAACTGGGGCTGTGGCTTCCGCAGATCTCCAAGGAGCACGGCGGGCTTGGCCTCAACCTCGTCGAGCACGGGCTGTTCAGCGCCGAACTCGGCAAGAGTCCCGTCGGCCATTACGCGTTCAACTGCCAGGCGCCCGACGCCGGCAACATGGAAATCCTCATCCAGTACGCCAACGACCAGCAGAAGAAAAAGTATCTCGAACCCCTGCTCGCCGGCGAGATCCGAAGTTGTTTCGCCATGACCGAGCCCGATTTCCCCGGCTCGAATCCCGTCTGGATGGGCACCACCGCCGTGAAAGACGGCGACTCGTATGTCATCAACGGCCGCAAATGGTACGCCTCCGGCGGGGAGGGCGCCGCGTTCGCCGTCACCATGGCCGTCACCAATCCCGACGCCCCGCCGCACGAGCGCGCCAGCCAGATTCTCGTGCCTGCCGGCACGCCCGGCTTCATCCTCGAGACCGCAACACCCTTCATGGGCAGCCGCGGCGAGGGTTGGGCCAGCCACGCCGAGATCCGGTACGACAACTGTCGAGTCCCCCGCGAAAACCTCCTCGGACCCGAAGGCGGCGGCTTCCGAATCGCCCAGGAACGGCTCGGCCCCGGCCGAATTCACCATTGCATGCGGTGGATCGGCGTGAGCGAGCGCGCGTTCGATCTCATGTGCCGCAGGGCGATCGAACGCAAAATTGCGCCGGACAGGCCGCTGGCGTTTCAGCAGTTCGTGCAGGGGTGGATCGCCGAGAGCCGGGCCGAAATCGACGCGGCGCGACTCGCGGTGCTCCATGCGGCGTGGGTGATGGACCGGGAAGGATCCAAAGGCGCCCGCGACGAAGTCTCGCTGATCAAGTTCAACGTCGCCAACACGATGATGCGCGTCCTCGACCGGGCCATCCAAGTTCACGGCGGCCTCGGGTTCTCCGACTACACCCCGCTCGCCCTGTTCTACCGGAACGAGCGGGCCGGCAGAGTCTACGACGGCGCCGACGAGGTCCACAAAATCTCCGCCGCAAAACGCATCCTGAAAAAATACGCCGGCCTGGGCTAAGGAAATATGCAGCACCTCATTGACAACGCGCGGCCCGTCCGGCCTGGCGAAGAACTTGATGTGCCGCGCCTTTCGGCCTACCTCAGCGACGCCGCCCCCGGTTTTACCGGCCCCATCTCCATCGAGCAGTTCCCCAGCGGGTTCTCGAACCTGACCTATCTTGTCCGGGCCGGCGACAGGGATCTCGTGTTGCGCAGGCCGCCGGTCGGCAGCAAAGTCAAAGCGGCCCACGACATGGGGCGGGAGTACCGCGTGCTCAGCGCGTTGCATCCGGTGTATCCTGCGGCGCCGCGCCCGCTCGCCTATTGCACCGACCCCGCCGTGATCGGCGCGCCGTTCTACATCATGGAACGAATCAAAGGCGTGATCCTCCGCGGCAAAAAGCCGCCCGGCTTCTCTTGCCCGCCGGACCTCGTGCGCCAATGTTGCGAGTCGTTCGTGGACAACTTCGTCCGCCTCCACCAGATCGATTATGAAGCCATCGGGCTCGGCGACATGCGCCGGGAAGGCTGGTTTGTCCAGCGCCAGGTAAACGGCTGGGTCGACCGGTACCACGGGTCGCAAACAGATGAAATACCCGCCATCGATCAGACCGCTGATTATTTGCAGAAGCACTGCCCGCAGGACGTGGGCGCGGTGTTCATCCACAACGATTACAAGTTCGACAACATCGTGCTCGACCCCGACGACCTCACCAGAATCATCGGCGTGCTTGATTGGGAAATGTGCACGATCGGTGACCCGCTGATGGATCTCGGCGTTATGCTGTGCTATTGGAACGAGCCGGGTGATCCGTCGCTGGGGGTCTGTTTCCTCACGCACGAACCCGGCTGCATGAAGCGACGGGAAGTCGCCCAAGCCTATGCCGCGAAAACCGGGCGGGACATCTCGAATCTCGGGTTTTACTACGTGTTCGGCCTGTTCAAACTTGCCGTCATTGCACAGCAGATTTACTACAGGTACAAACAGGGCCTTACCAAAGACGAACGGTTCGCCCCCCTCATCTACGTGGTCGCCACGCTCGGCCAAATGGCCTGCGGCGTGATCGAAAGCGGAAAGGTTTAGAATCTTTGTTCACGACATCTGCGTACGACACGTAGATGCTGGCTCAAGGTCGTGAACAAAGATTCTGCACGCGCCTTCTTAGGCGCACGGCTTCTTAGCCGCCTTAGACTTCGCCCGCGCCGCCGCGCGTATCCGGCCCCGGATACGGTTGCTGCGGCATTACGAACACGGCGAGCACGTAAAAGATGATTCCCGGCACCAAACCGGTAAACACGGTCAGGAGCAGAAACGCCACCCGAACCAGCGTAGAATCCATCTCAAGATAGTCGCTAACGCCGCCGAGTACGCCCGCCACTTTGGTATCGGTCCTGCTGCGGTAAAGTTTTTTCATAAGCCCGGGCTCCTATGGATCCTCAGCGACTGTAAACAGAGGAACCGGCCATGTAGATTTCCCTACGACCGTGATTTTCAGTCATGAAGGCTAAACTGATGCTACACATCGCGTCTGTCATGCCTTTACCCGAACGTTTCCATTCTTAACTAGACGTAATTGTAAAAGAGAAAATATTAAGGCCACGGCCCGGTTGCCATCCTGCCACTGGTTGCGAATGATACAGTATTTCAAATCCGTGCGCTTTAGCAACAAGCGACGCAATGTATAAGCCGAGACCTGAACCATCGCTGGAGATTCTCTTGGCAGCTTCAGTACGATACCCTCTGTTAAAGATCAACTCCTGCGATTCAATTGGAACCAGGGGACCGCGAGATTCCACGGCAACGGAGACACACTCTCCGAGGTCATCAACTCGAATGTTGACATTCTCGCCCTGGAAAGAATACTTTACAGCATTGTCAATAAGTATCAGAGGAATAACGTCGAAAGAATCGAACAGAAATGGAGTCTTTTGTGAATGACCACCCATCGTGATCACAACCTTCTTCTTGGCAGCAATTTCGTTGAACATTCTGCCAATTCTGTCAACCTGCCGGTACACGGCGTGTGCGCGCTTCCTGCCTAATGTGATGGCTTCGGGGTTTGCAGCATATCCAGAAGCCTGAAGCCTTGTTTGCAGTAACTGAACGGACTTGTAAAGCGACTTCAGGGGCTCCTCGCAATTATCAAGACGCTCTTCCGCACTCTCTCCCTTACGGGTCCCTATAAGAGCCTCCGTATTTCGAAGAATCAAACTGAGCGCCGTTTTCACGTCATGTAGACCTGCAACCGAATCAGACAGGCACTTCTGGCACTGATCTTCAAAATCCTGAATTAGTTGAACCATCGTTGCATGCCAAGTGCTGATATCCTGCCAAGGAACTTTCCACTGCTTCAGACTTTTCTTCAATAGAGGCGGACAAGTTTTGTTAAACTCAGGCTCAATGAGTCCGCAAACGATTATTCGACCCTTCGGCAGCTTGAGTGAGAAGTATGAGAGCTTTCCCTTGCAGACTGAATGCTGGACCAAAATCTGCTGTGCTTCAAAATGCATTTGCAGGCAAGACTTGTCCTGACATTTCAGGCATTTAGGATTTGCTGGAAGGTTGTAACCACCTCTTACGCTTCCATTTCTATCAATTGTTGGAAATGGGCATGTAGCCCGTATCCACTCAATCATGGTTTCGTCGGCCCCTGAAAAAAGCCAAAGATCTGGCTAATTATCACTGCAATACGTACGCCTATGCCCAACTTTCTGCATAGTTCATCACAGTATTCGATAACGTCGGCGGTTTCTCTCCGTGCCAAGGATTCTACAATTTTTCCTTCTAGCCTTGAGATATCCTTCGCGGTGGCCCCATTTGATTTCAACACACTTGCTAAAGTTCCCCAATAGTGGCTAATTGTAAACTTGTCCACAAGGAGCTGATCAATTACCTCCTTACATTTAACCACATCTATGGGCTTACCAAGATTGTCATCGGCAAGTCGCCAGAAATTGCTGCTGCTGGCATCGAAGGAGTGCGCAGAAAATGCAATTATTAGCTGGGCAGGATTGACCTTTTTAAGATGCTCCAGTATGCCAAGTCCTGCTTTTTGTGAAACCTCTTCATCCGCAACGCCCATATAATCAAGAATAATAATGTCAAAGGCGCCGTCTTCGAGCTTTGATAGAGATTTAACCGTCTCCCATGTTTCAATGTGATATCCTTCCTCGGCTAGTCTTGCAGCCGGGAAACTGGCTGGCTCATCGTCTATAACCAAGATCTTCGCCCGCTTTTTTATTTCGCTGAGGGGAAGTCGAATGTCTAGGTCGTGCAGCGTTTGTTTCCTCTTTAGCCATACCATTGCTGCGTCTCCACACCCTGTAGGAAGTTAGTACTTCTTTGACAACTATTGTACCACGTAAACATACGTAAGTCTATTCCGTGCTGCTGTTGGTGAGTGCTGCAAAAAGGCAGGGAACGCCTCGTGAGGCATCCCCTGCCTTTGTTCATTCTTTATGAGATTACAGCGCCAGCGCCTTGTATTTCTGCCGCTCTTGCTTGGGTTTGTAGGCGCGGAGTTCCCGGAGGTTCTCGACCAACTTCGCGACTGCCTTGGCAATGTCTTCCATGTCGGATTTCGGGCCCATCAGGCCGGCATGGTGCATCGCCACGCCCGTCTTGAAATGGGCCTCGGTGCATACCGGCAGCTTGAACCGCTTCGGGTTGATCGCCCTCCAATACTCGGCGTTGAGCCTGTGGCGCGGCTTCGTGTGCGGCTTGTACAGCCCGCAGTTGTTGAGCGGCTCGTACGGCGGCTCGAACCCTTCCGGCATCCGCAGCTCCGCGTTGAGGGCCGCGCAGAAGGCCTCGTTGCTCACGCCCCTAATCGCCGACCGGGCGAGTTTGAACGTGAAGTTGAAATAACTCTGCTGCGTCACTTCTTTCCGGCGCCGCATTGGCACGATTCCCGGGATCTGCTCGAGCAGCGTGTTGAGGTAGATGGCGTTCTGGTCGCGATGCTTCACCTGCTTGTCCATCCGCTCGAGCCCGCCCAGCAACAGCGCCGCCTGCCATTCCGTCAGCCGGTAATTGCCCGATTGAATCGCGTTGGTCATGTCGCCCTTGTACCCGCGCCCGCAGTTGCGCAGCGAGTACAGCCGCTCGAACAACACCTTCGTCTTGCACGTGTTGAACCCGCCCTCGCCCGCGCTGAGCACCTTCGATTCCTGGAAGCTGAAACTGCCCACCTCGCCGAACGTCCCCACGCTCTTGCCCTTGTAGAACGACCCGTGCTGGTGGGCGCAGTCTTCGATCAGGAGCAGGTTGTGTTTTTTGCAGATCCGCATCAGGCGCATCATGTCCG
>JAPLKX010000241.1 GCA_026387845.1 Candidatus Hydrogenedentota bacterium
GCGGGTAGCATAAAACGCAAATAGTGGTTGCCTCCCCCGCCAATCGCGTGCACTTTTTTCCCGAAACCTCATAAAGAAAGGTAACAAACTAAGGTTTATGCTTCCCGAGCACGCTCCCTTCACTCCTGATCAACGTCTTGCGTTGAATTCACTCCTTGCCAGCTTCAGCCCCGTGCAACGCGGATGGCTCAGCGGCTTTCTGGTCAACGCAACACCGTCAGCACCCGCAGCAGGCCCGACTTGTATCTTGGCCAGTCCGACTTGAGTTGGTGGTGCAGGCATCCGTAGTCGAGCACCACGTCGAACGTCGCCGGTGGGAACGGCAGCCTCAATGCGTTTGCCTGGCGGAACTCGACGCGGGGCGCGCGGGATTTGGCGCCGATCTCGCGCGCGCGCCGCAATGCCCGCGCCTCATAATCGACCGCCGTCACGCGAAATGCTAACTGCGCAGCCGCAAATGCGTGCCGGCCCTCGCCGCAACCCAGGTCCAGCAGTGTTCCGCCGGGGACCTGTTTCCGCACGTGCCGCAGAAACTCCACCGCATAAGGCGACGGCTCCAACACGCCCCAACCATGGACGCCCGTCGTGTATGCCTCCCGGAAATACTGCCGATTCGCCCACTCCGCTGAAGTCATGATTTGATCCCTTTTTCGACAGGATAACAGGATTTATAGGATTAAAAAAACAGATTGATGGCAAAAGCCTGATGGAGTAGCACTACCCTCTTGCGAAGCAGCAAAAAAGCGTATTTGCTTTATGTCCTTTTTGTCCCTTTCGTCCCTTTCTTTTCCAGACTCCCAAGCCTCGGTTTTTTTTCTTCAATAAATCCTGTTAATCCTGTTATCCTGTCTAGAAAGGGAGAAACCGATGAAAGAAAGTCGAAGATCTTTCCTGAAAGCCGCGGCGGGTGTGGCGGCCGGCGTTGCGTTGGGCAAAAGGCCCATCCATGCCGCCTCTAAACGCAAGCCAAACCTCCTGTTCCTCTGGACGGACGAGCAGCGCGCCGACACCATCGACGTCTACGGCAACAGAAAGATTCAGTCGCCCAACATGGCCCGGCTCGCCCGAGAGAGCGTCGTGTTCCAAAACGCTTACGTCAGCCAACCCGTCTGCACGCCGTCCCGCTCGACCGTCATGACGGGCCTGTGGCCGCACCAGTCCGGCTGCGTCCAAAACAACATCCCGCTCCCCGAACGCACGCCCACGTTCGCCGAACTCCTCGCGGACCCCGACTACCGCACAGGCTATTTCGGCAAATGGCACCTCGGCGACGAGGTGTTCGCGCAGCACGGGTTCGAAGAGTGGCGCAGCATCGAAGACATCTACCGCAAACATTTCAGTCCCGGGCGCGATAAGAACGCGCTGAGCGACTACTCGAAATGGCTGGCCAGTCTCGGCTACAAACCCGACGGCGACGCGGGCGAGTTTACGCGCAACTTTGCATCGCGGCTCCCGATCGAGCATTCCAAACCAAAGTATCTCGAGTTGCAGACGTGCGACTTCCTCCGCCGGCACCGCGACGAGCCGTTCGCCCTGTACGTCAACTTCCTCGAACCGCACATGCCGTTCTACGGTCCCCTCAACGACCTCCACAAACCCGAAGACATCGATCTGCCCATCAATTTCAACGATCCCATCGAAGACAATGAGCCGCGCCAGTGCCGCGACCGCGTCAAAAAATACGTCACCGGCCTCTACTCCAAAGACCTCGACCTGACCAAAGAATCCGACTGGCGCCGCCTGATCGCCCGGTACTGGGGACTCGTCAGCGAGGTCGACCGAAGCGTTGGCGCAATCTTGGCAACGCTCGATGAGTTGGGGCTTGCGGACGATACCATCGTCGTCTACACCTCCGATCACGGCGACATGATGGGCTCGCACAGGCTCGTCGAGAAAAGCCTCATGTACCAGGAAGCGATGCGCGTCCCGCTGATGGTGCGCGCGCCCGGGCGCCTCGACCCGCACCTCGTCGAAGGCCAATTCAGCCACATCGATCTCGTCCCGACCCTGCTCGATCTGATGGACAGCGGCCCGAAAGAAAGCCTGCCTGGAAAGAGCCTGCTGGGTATGATGCGCGGCGAGAAACCTGCTCCACAGCCCGTCTTCGTCGAGTGGAACACGGCAACCCGCGAGCCGGGGGCCAAGGCGTCAAGCGACCCATCCGCCCGCGCCATCATCACGCCCGACGGCTGGAAACTCTGCCTGTACGACACCGGCGAAGCCCAGCTCTTCAACCTTGCCGCAGATCCCGGCGAGACGACGAATTTATTTGGCCGGCCCGAGCACAATTTTGTGGTTAAACATCATTTGTCGGGTCTGATTTGGAATTGGCAGGCTAAGGTTGGCGATACGCTGGAGTTGCCACAGGCTAAAGGCCCCTTGGGAATCATTTCGCCCTCCGCTTCTGAGCCAGTTGGCCCACTGATTTACAGATAAACCTGGAGGTTATTTGGTATGAGACTGCGTGGCGTTGCATTCGTTGCCGCCGTCATGTGTCTCATTGCGCAGGCATCCTTCGCCTCGTTGGATTACTGGCCGACCGCCGGCTGGCGGACGTCGACGCCCGAAGAACAGGGCATAGACTCAGCCGTGCTGGCGGAATCCCTGGCTTCTCTCAACAAGAAGCCGATCAACATCCACAGCCTGGTGGTTGTCCGCCACGGATACCTGGTTCTCGAAGCGTATTTTGCGCCGTTCACGCCTGGCTCGCAGCACGACATCGCGTCCGTCACGAAAAGCGTCACGGCCACGCTGATCGGCATTGCCGCCGACAAAGGCCTGATACGCAGCCTTGATCTACCCGCCTTGGAGTTCTTTCCGCAGCGCACAGCCGCCAACCTCGATGATCGGAAAAAGGCTATAACGGTCGCGCACCTGCTCACGATGTCCTCGGGCCTGACGTGCATCACCAGTCCCGGCGAAGTCACGCTGATGCAGATGATGGCCAGCCCGGATTGGGTCCAGTTCATGCTCGACCTGCCCATGCAGGACGCGCCCGGCACGCGGTTCGTCTACAACAGCGGCGGCGTCCATCTCCTGTCGGCCATTGTCCACCAGGCCGCCGGCAAGAACGAGATCGAGTTCGCAAAAGAGAACCTCTTCGGTCCGCTGGGCATCACCAACGTTGCGTGGCCGCTCGATCCCAGCGGCGCCGATAACCACGGCTGGGGCGACCTCCGCCTGACGCCGCCCGACATGGCCAAGATCGGCCTGCTCTACCTTGAACGCGGTCAATGGGACGGCCGCCAGGTCCTGTCGCCCGAATGGGTGGCGGCCGCAACCACGTCGCATATAGCTACGTCGAATCCCGCGCATCCCGGCTACGGCTACCTGTGGTGGATCAACGACGGCGCCGGGTTTGCCGCTATAGGCAGGGGTGGCCAGCGCATCTTTGTGATGCCGGACCAGGACCTCGTAATCGTGACGACATCGGGCGACGACAACAGAACCATCGATCAGGCGCTGCCGGCTCAAATTGCCTCCGCCGTCAAATCGCCCGACCCACTCCCGCCCAACGCCGCCGCGGCTGAGGTGCTGCGCAGCGAAGTTCAGAAAGCGGCCGTCCAAAACGAAAAGGCGCAACCCGTGCCGAAACTCCCCAAGATTGCGCGCCGGATCGCCGGCAAATCCTACAAGCTCCAATCCAACCCGCTGGGCTTGACCAGCATATCACTGGAATTTCCCAAGAAAGATGAGGCAATCGTACAGATCGCAAGCGCCGGGGGCGCGGCCGGCGGCTCGGTCATGCAATTCGCGGTCGGCCTCGACGACGTGTTCCGCATGGCAAAAGGCCGGGAAGGTCTTCCCACCGCGGGCAAAGGTTCCTGGAAAGACGACAAGACGTTTGCCATGCAACTCGACGAGATCGGCAACATCAACCGGTGGATCGTCATGGCCACGTTCGATGAGAACGACGTGACATTGGTAATGCGGAGCCTCTCCGGCCTCGGTGAGATTACCCTGGCCGGAAAGAGCGCCGAATAGCGGAGATCTATGAAACCTGCAATTTGCCTGCTGGCCGTCTTGCTCGCTGCGGGCGCGCACGCAGGCGAGTTGACGCTGCACCTGCGCAGCCGCGTAGAAGTGGAGGGCGCGGGGCCGGCGGATAGTTGTTGCGTGATGAACCGGCAACGCACCATCGCGCCCGCCCAAACCGCCATTATCATCTGCGACATGTGGGACAAGCACTGGTCGCGCGGCGCTACCGAAAGGGTGGCCGCCATGGCCCCGCGGATGAACGGAGTCGTGAAGGCCGCACGCGACTTGGGCATCTTCATCATCCACGCGCCCTCCGAAACCATGGCGTTCTACAAAGACTCGCACGCACGCAAACGCATGAGCGACATGCCCAGGGTCGAACCGCCAAAGTTGCCGGCCACAGTCTACCCGCGCCTGCCCATCGACGATTCCGACGGCGGGTCCGACACCGGCGAGACGCCGTGGTACAAAGCGTGGACGCGCCAGCACCCCGCCATCGAAATCGACGAGGCCCGCGACGGCATTTCCGACGACGCCATCGAGATCTGGAGTGCCCTGCAGAACAAACGCATCCGCCACGTCATCATCATGGGCGTACACACCAACATGTGCATCATCAACCGGCCGTTCGCCATCAAGGCGCTTGCCGGCCGCGGAATGAACGTCTACCTCGCCCGCGACCTCACCGACGCGATGTACAACCCGGCGATGCCCCCGCGCGTCAGCCATTGGCAGGGCACCCGCCTCGTGATCGAATACATCGAGCGAACGTTCTGCCCCACCATTCTCAGCGACGACATCGCGGTCGTCCCCGGCGAGGATGCGGGCCGGTTTATCGACACACTGCCCGAGGCTTCGTCAGCCAAATGAAATCACTTGTGCTTGTTGAATATGGGCAGTTTGAACTGCGCGACGTCCCAACGCCGCCGATCGGGCCGCGCGACGTGCTGGTCCGCGTCACAGCGTGCGGCATCTGCGGAAGCGACGTCCACGGCATGGACGGCAGCACCGGCACCGGTCAGACGCTCCTCGTCGACGGCGGCATTTCCACCGGCGCGACCAGAGCCACCACGTAGGCGCGGTTTTCCAACCCGCGCCGTCTAGCAGCAAACCTCGAAGAGTTATACGTCCACAGTGTCCACAGTGTCCACAATGTCCACTTCCCAAACTCAGCCATTCCTGCAATGTTGCCGTCCCCGAGAATGTTCACAGATGGAGGAGGTGCACCTATGAAGCGCATCGGGCAAGTTGTTTTCATTCTGACCTTGTTGTTCTCGTTGACAGCGCAGGCCGTCCCGCCGGCTTACAGAGGCCCGCTCGGGAACCCCGAAGAACCCACAATGCACCCGTACAAATGGCTGTTCCGCGGCGTTCCGTCCCTGCCGCCCAAAGGTTCCCTCACCGAACGCGGCTACATCAACACGTTCCTTGAAGACGATCCATTCCTCGGATACGCGGCCGATTTCCTGGCGGGGGGCTATTTCTACGGCGTCGGTGAGAACGGATTGCTCGGGCTGGATTTTGTGGGCAACGTCCTGGGCGCGGCCAAATACGGCCGGGACGCCGTCAACTTTTCCGCGGGCATCATCGCGGCCCAGGGCGTGGTGGACTTGCTGCCCATGTATGATACAGTGGATCGCGAACTGGTTGAGTCGCGTGCCGCCGACATCCAGTTCGACCGGCGCGTCAATCGGACAGTTCGGGAACCCCTGGAAACCGACAGAGACCGAGCCCAGCGCCTGTACATCGGTGAGCGCGCCATGATCAACCGGAGGAACACGGCCCCCGGCAACATATCGAGATACCGGCGCTGACATCAAGATGCAGTCTTGTGGAAGCGGCGTCCCCGCCGCTTCATTTTTTTATGCGAGGCCACGTAATATACTAGTGCTTGATTGCAGAAATACCAGATACGAAAATAACTGCACTCTTGTAGGTCCGAATTCCGATTCGGACCAGGTGGAGCGGTCCGATTCAGAGATCGGACCTACGAAAGCACCATGGCAATAGAGCCTATGACCTCTGCAATTAGACACTAGTCGCAACTTAACCCCGTCAGGAGGTGGGAACCAGCCGTGGGGAAAATGGGATCGGTGCAGTTTATCTTGCTGCTGGCGGTGCTGGCGGCGTTCTCCGCCTTTTTCGAACTCGGCCGCCGCGACGTCACTGAAGACAACGAGGGCCAGCGCGCCACGCCGCCCGCCGAAATGATCCGTTCGGGCAACTACGTCATTCCCACCATCAACGGCAAAGACTACCTCAACAAACCTCCGCTCCTGTATTGGGCCATCGCCGGCGTTTACAAGCTCACGGGCGACGTCTCTCCGCTGACCGCCAGGATTCCGACCGCCCTGGCGTACGTCGCGCTCGTCTTTACGGTCTACCTCGCCGGTCGCCGCGCACTGGGCGAACACGCGGCCCGATGGGGCGCGTTGGCCATGCTCGTCTCGCCCTACGTCATGGAACGCGGCCGCTACGCCGAACTCGACATTCCCCTGACACTCGCCATGTTCCTCGCGATTGTCGCGGCGCACGCCGCCGTCCTGACTGCCTCAAAACCGCGTGCCGCGGTGCTCGTCGGGTTTGACGCCGCGATCATGGCCGCTGCGGACGCCCCGAAAGCGCGCGCCGCACTGCTCCTCGTACGTGGCGTCACACGCGCCGCCGTTACGGCCGCCTCAAAGCAGCGCACCGCACTGCTCGTCGTTACGGGCGGCGTGGCGTTCGGCGCGGGCATACTGCTGAAAGGCCCCGTGCCGTTCCTGTTCCTCGCGGCGGCATTCATCGCCCAGCTTGCCTTGATGAGCGACAACCTGCCGCGGTGGAGCGTCTCATCCGCCCGCTGGACGATCCGCGCCATGCTCGTCGGGATTGCCGGCTGGCTGGCGTCGCTTGCGGCGGTCGCGATGGGCTGGCCGCCCGGCATCCTGGGCTTCCTGACGCCCGCGGCCCTTCTGCTGATGGTCGGCGCGTGGCTGATTCCGGCCTGGCGCAACGCCGGGCCCGCCAAATGGCGATGCGCGGGCGTATTTGCCGGCATAAGCGCCGTCGGGCTGCTGGTATTCGCACCGTGGGGCGCCGCAGTCCTCGCGCGAAAAGGCCTGCCATACGTGATCGGCCTGCTCCAGTCAGAAAGCCTCCAACGCACCCACACCGCCACCGCCATCAACAGCGGCAGCCCGTTTTACTACGTGTTCGGCCTTATCGGCATGATGATTCCATGGGGCTTGCTGCTGCCGTGCCATATGTCCCGCCAATCGTGGAAAGACGGCCCCGCCTTTTACCGGTTTTCCGTGTTCGCCGGCTGGCTCAGCGTCGCCATCTTCTCGCTCATCGCCGGCAAAGAATACGAATACGTGCTCCCGGCCCTGCCCCTGCTGCTCCTGGCGACGGGCTGGCAACTGGCCCAGCGCATCGGCGGCCAATCCGCCCTGTGGGTCACCCGCTGGCACGAGGCGTGGCAGGGCGCCATGCTTCCGCTGCTGGCCCTGGCAACGCTTGGTTTCCTCATTACGGTGTTTGTGAAATCGCCGGGCGTTTGGGTGCAGGCCGTGCTGGTGGCGGTTGCCGCGCTCGCCTGCATTACGGCCGCCTGGCGAAACTTCGAGCGGCGCACAGCCATCTTGCCGCTGCTCGCCCTGTGCGCGTCCATGATGTGGCTGCTCAGCCAGGACTACCGCTACACCGGCCAGCGATCCTTCCGGCCACTCGCACAAACCGCCGGCAGGCTACTCAAGGCCGGCTACGACGTCGAAGCCGTCAAAATGACCGCCGCATTTGACGTCTACCCCGGATTTGCATTCCATGCAGGAACCGCCATACCCACTACCACCGACCCCGAAAACGTCCGCCGAAAACTCCTCGATAAAAAACCCTACTACTGCGTCGTGCGGCAAAAAATGCTCGACGAAGCCCGAGCCTCTGTACCCGCCCAACTCGCCAAACCGCTCATGGGCCCGCTCGGCACGAAGAAACTCATCCTGATAGGCAACGCGCCCCTCCCTCTCCTGGGCCGCGACTAACCCGAGCCCCGTAGGATGGTGTAGGGGATGGGACTATTGGGACTATTGAGACAAAACCACGTCATTTCCCGCCGGTTTCCGCGCGAGGGTCCCATCAAGGCACTCATGCCATCATTTTCACCGATGGCATCACAAAAGATCCCCGTCGTTTATGTCCTTTTCGTCCCTTATGTCCCTTCGTTACGTGCGGCTCTGGGATTCATCATTTGGCTTGAATCCGTTGCGGGGTTGTGTGTACGATGATGTGGGGTTGCGCACTACACAACTGCGATAGGCTGGGCTATCGGTCACAAAAGTTTCGCCAGGAGGACGCCGAACCATGAACGAATCCGCCTCGAAACGACTAAGGCTGCGGTTTTTTTCGGAAGACGAGCGCGCGGTCGACGAGGCCCTGGCCCTGACCACGCACAGTTCCAAGAGCAACGTGATACGGGCCGCGCTGGCGTTTTACGAGAGCGTTTGGGCGAGCCTGCGCGAAGGGTTCCGCGTGGTGTACGGGCGCGATGGCGAAACCGAATGGGCCGACGTGATGGCCGCGGCCGATCCCTCCTCCAAACCCGTCAAACCTGGCCGCGCACATACCGAGGCCTCCATCGAGATTCGCATCACGCCCGCCGATCACGACCGGATCGAAGGGCTCCTGGCCCGCGAAGCCGCCGATACCTCCAGCGAGGTCGTCCGCCGCGCCGTACGCCTGTATGCGGCCGTCGCTGCGAAACGGCGCGACGGCTGGGACGTGCTCGCCGTCTCCCCGTCCGGTGACATGCTGCACATCCCGGTCCCCGGCATGGGCATGCCCGCCCACGAAGCGCTCGCGCCGCGGCAAAAGCCAGCCGTGCCGGCGCCCGGCGCCGCGCATCAGCCCCGCTCCCTGGGCGACCTCCTCCCGCGATCGCTCGCCGGGTCCGTGGCCGAACTCGCCGCCAAAGAACAATGCCCGGCCGAGGTCCTGCTGATTGACATGATCCGCAGCGAAACCCTCGCCCGCCTCCACGGATTCAAACAGCAGGCCCCGGAACCGCTCCCCGAACCGCCCCAAGCCGTCGCCCAACCCGCTGCCGCGGGTACTGCGGAGGCGCCCCAGGCCGTTCACGAAGATCACAAGCTTGTAGAAGAAATGACGCGGCAACTCGCAAGTGTCTTTGACGGTATCGACGAACAGGTCGAGAACCTGATGCGCGTTTTCGGGGAGACCGCCCGATCCGACGGCCAGCAGGAACTCACCGACCTATTGTTCGCGGCAGGCCTCGTCGACAACGGATCCGCCGCCGCCATGGCCCAAGACACTGCCGCCATGTTTTCGCCGTCCGCCCAGGCCTCAAGCCACCAGTCTGCCGGGGAAGCCGCCGGCATCGTGAGCCTCCTGGCCCGCGCCACCGACCTCAGAGAACGCCTGGTCGCACTCGTTTCAATTGCCGCCATGGCCCCCAAAAAAGGCAAAAGCCGGCCACGAAAACCCCTACCCGCCGAAGACGCTCTTCAGCCCTCCGCATCCTTCGGCTTAAACGCAACCATCAATATCTCTTCAACGATCGCCTCGGCCGCGCCGGGTTTTGCCAGGGTACCCGCGGCTTTGGCCATGGCTGTCAGCCGATCCGGATCGCCGAGCAGTTCCCGCAACAGGCCCGCCAGGCGATCTCCGCTGCATTCGGCGTCCGGCATCAAGACGGCCGCGCCTGCCTCGACGAACGCGGCCGCGTTCTTGTCCTGGTGGTTATCCGTAGCGTGCGGATACGGCACCAATATCGAAGGCTTCCCAAGCACGGCGATTTCCGCGGCGCTGGATGCCCCTGCCCGGCTTACGATCAAGTCTGCGGCGGCGCACGCGGCCGGCATGTCGTCGATGAACGGGAAAACGTCCGTGTGCACCGCTGCTTTTTCGCCCGCCGATCTCGCCCGCGGCGCGTCGGATACCCCCGTCATCCAGATGAACTGCACCTCGCCCTTCTCGAATTTCGGCAACGCGCCCAGCATCGCCTCATTAATCGACCGCGCGCCCTGGCTCCCACCGCTTACCAGCACCACCGGTCTCGCCGCATCCAGCCCCAGCGACTCCCGCGCCGCAAGCTTGCCCGGCGGACGGATAAACCCCGCACGCACCGGGTTGCCCACCAGCAGCGACTTCTCCCGGGGGAACGTCCCCAGCGTGTCCGGATAGCTCAGGAGGATCCTGTTGGCGCGTCCGGCCAGCATCTGATTGGCCATGCCCAGCCGTTTGTTTTGCTCGTGGAGCACCGTAGGTATCCCCATCCGCTGCGCCGCGTAACACAACGGAAGGCATACGAACCCGCCCACCCCCACCACAACTTGCGGTTTAAACCGGGTCAGGTAAATCACGCTGCGCAATATGCCCAACCCCAGCTTGCCCGCTACCCACGCCCGGCGAAACGTCTTTTTCCTCGGCCATCCTTCCACCGGGACACTGCGAAACGGCGTGCCCATCCGCTGAGCCACGCGCTGCTCAATCCCGCCACGGCGCCCTACCCACTGCACCGCGAGCCGCGGGTCCCGTTTTTGGAGTTCTTCGATAATGGCGACGGCCGGCGACGTGTGGCCGCCCGTCCCGCCGCCCGTGATCATGACGCGCATCTGCCCACCTGCTTCCTCGTTACCGCGCCGATTATACCCCCCCATCCAACTGCCATAAAATCCACGCATGCAGGCGAGACGCCCACACCACAATTTCATGCCCCCAAAAACCGGCGTCCCCACCGCTTCCCGCTGCCTTCTGCCCGCTTTATACGTCCTATACGTCCTATATGTCCTATTCGGCGCCCGAAGTTCCCCGCTTGCATATTGTTGTCCACTGTGATAAATAGGACCTGTAGTCGGCTTTTTTTTTGCAGGTGCCTGGGGGCGCGGATGCGCGCCACAGTAAGGAGACTATGTTATGAGCCTCAACCTTGCCCACTTCCTTGACCTTTCCGCGCAAAACTTCCCGAATAAGACCGCGCTCAAACTCGATGAGTTCCGGCTGTCGTACGTCGAGTTGGCGGCGGGGGCCCGGCGCGTCGCAAACCTCCTCAAGGATCGCGGCATCAAACCAGGGGACAAGGTCGCCCTGATGATTCCCAACACGCCACATTTCCCCCTCATCTACTATGGTATTCTCGCAGCGGGCGCCACCGTCGTTCCGCTCAACTGCATGCTCAAAAGCCTCGAAATTCAGTACCAACTCGAAGACTCCGACACCGAAGTGTTCTTCGCCTGGAAAGGGTTCGAAGAAGAAGCTTCAAAAGCCTTTGTCCAAGCCGAGACCTGCCATCATTTCATTGTCGTCGGCCCCCCGGGCGACGTGGCTGAGCCCAAGATCGGCCACAACTTCATGAAACTGTTCATGGCCGCCTCACCCGAGTTCGACCTCGTTCAGACCCAGCCCGAAGACACCGCCGTCATCCTCTACACCTCCGGGACAACCGGCACCCCAAAAGGCGCACAACTCACCCACTTCAACATCTTCTTCAACGCATTCTATGCAAAAGACTACATCGTGAAAGCGAGGCCCGACGATGTCGGGCTGGTCGTGCTCCCGCTGTTTCATTCGTTTGGCCAGACCTGCGTGATGAACGTCGGGCTGATGTCCGGCTGCACGCTCACCATGCTGCCCGTGTTTGATACGGTCAAAACCATGGAAACCATTGTGCGCGACCGCGTCACCTTCATTGCGGCGGTCCCGACGATGTTTTTCTGGATGCTCAACCTCGAGAACTCCGCCCAGTACGATTTGTCGACGCTGCGCATGGCGGTCTCGGGCGGATCCGCCCTGCCCGTCGACGTGTTCGACCGGTTCCAGCAGCGCTACGGGATACGAATACTCGAAGGGTACGGCCTCACCGAAACCAGCCCCGTCGCCTCGTTCAACATGCCCGACAAACCATGCAAGCCCGGCTCGATTGGCACCCCCATCTGGGGCTGCGAGATGCGCGTCATGCGCGACGACGGCACCATGGCCGGCGTGGACGAGGTCGGCGAAATTGTCATCCGCGGGTATAACGTCATGAAAGGCTACTACAACCCGCGGTGAGGAAGTCAAGGCCTACGTCGCCCTAAGGCCCGCCGCAAAAACCACCGCCGAGGAATTGCGCGCCTATTGCGCCGAACGGCTCGCCCGGTACAAGGTCCCCAAGGAAGTCGAACTCATGGCCGTACTCCCCAAAGGGCCTACCGGCAAACTGCTTAAACGAAAGTTGCGCGAGATGGCCCAGGAGCAACCAGGCCCGGCCCCGGCCAAGTCGACGGCCGCCGAGCCCGCATGAAATCCGGCTCTGTTTGGCTGCTAATACCATCGCATGTCCATATCGGACTAGTTGAATTTGAATTCGAGTTCAATTATTCTGTGCCTGGTGTCTTTTAACTTTACTTGGGAAAAGGTTCTTGTCGCAGTGGGCGCCGTGACCTCTAATAAGGTAACTGGTTGGGGAGATGGCCATGCAAGTTGATAAAGAAAAACAAAAATCGATGGATCTGGCCGAAGAATCACGTGAAACCGAGTGGAAATTCCCTAGTTTCATAGCTGAAATGTTCAAGGGCAGGTTCCGCTGGGACCTCGTGCACCCGTTCCCCGTCCAGGACCCTGCCGACAAAAAGATCGGCGACGAGATGATCGCCAAGGCAAAGGTTATTTTTGACAAATACCTGGACGCCGACGAAGTCGACCGGACCTACCAGTATCCGCCCGAAGCGCTCAAGGCGCTCGCCGAAGGCGGGTTCTTCGGGATGAAGATTTCGAAAGAATACGGCGGGCTTGGGTTGAGCCAGACCAACTACAGCCGAATCGTGGCCTATATCGGCACCTACTGCCAGAGCACCGCCACCTGGCTGTCCGCCCACCAGAGCATCGGGGTGCCGCAACCGCTCAAGTTCTCTGGAACCGAAGAGCAGCGCAAGCAGTATCTGCCGCGGCTCGCCGCCGGCGCGATTTCCGCGTTCGCACTGACCGAGCCCGGCGTCGGTTCCGACCCCGCCCAGATGAAGACGCGCGCCGTACCCAGCGAGGACGGCTCCTATTTCATCATCAACGGGGAAAAACTCTGGACCACCAACGGCCCCGACGCCGAGATCCTCGTCGTCATGGCCCAGACGCCACCCAAGGTCATCAAGGGCAAGGAACGCCCGCAAATCAGCGCCTTTATCGTCGACCGCAAAGACCCCGAAACCGTCAAAGGGTTCGAGGTGGCCAGCCGCTGCAGGTTTATGGGCCTCCACGGCATCTCCAACGGCCTGCTGCGGTTCACCAACATGAAAGTGCCCGCCAAAAACCTCATCGGCAAACCCGGCGAAGGCCTCAAAATCGCCCTCATCACGCTAAACACCGGCCGCCTCACCGTACCCGCACTGTCCGGCGCCGGCGGAAAACAGGCCATCGTCTATGCCCAGGACTGGTGCAACAAGCGCGTCCAGTGGGGCGCACCCATCGGTAAGCACCAGGCCGTCTGCAACATGACGTCCCGAATGGTTGCCGAAACCTTCGCCATG
>JAPLKX010000308.1 GCA_026387845.1 Candidatus Hydrogenedentota bacterium
CCGCCATGCTAATCTCTTTTCCATATCGATCACGTCAAACTTCACGCGTAGATCTTTCTCTTGGTTGGGCTTACAATAAGAAAAACCAAGAACAACCGGACAGTAGTGAGTCAGTCCCTGTTTTTCGCTTGTGTTTGTTTACAAGGTAAGAGTTTTTTTTGGTGGTAGAGAGGCTTTACCAGATTGAAAAGGTCCTTGTTTCGCGGGGCCTGTTCGGGGTAGACTATTTTGCTGCTATCAAGGCGGGAAACCTCAACCAATGGGTGTGGACGAACGTAAGAACCGGCATGATCCCGAAGACGAACCTCGGGTCCGTCCACTCGAGGGGCTGTTCGACGCGCAACTGACGTTTTCGGCGCCGTTCATCGAAGGCCCGCAGCCCGTCAAAGAGATCGTGAAGCGTGACGGGCGCCTCGAGCCGTTTGACAAGAACAAGATAGCCGACACCATTTTCAGGGCGGCGGAATCGATTGGCGGCAATGACCGTGAACGCGCGGCCAACCTGGCCTCGGCCATCGCCATTTACCTGTCCAAAACGCTCGATGGCCGGCCGCCGACCGTGGATCAGGTGTGCGACGCGGTTGAAAAGGTCCTGATCGAGATGGGCCACGCCCGGACGGCGCTGGCCTACGCCCGGTACCGGGACCGTCGTGCGCGGATACGCCAATTGCGCCAGGGCGACACGGGCGTGATTCTGAACGAACTGGCGGAAGCGCGGAAAAGCCCGGGCGGCCTCGAGGGTGGCGACGGGTCCGGCATATTTGTGCGCACCGGCGGCGAGCAACTGCGGGCCTGGGATCGGACGAAAATCGCCGCGGCGCTGATCCGGGAAACGGGGCTCGAAGAGGGGACGGCCCAGTTGATCGCGCTCGAGGTCGAGCAGCAGATCAAGGCCGCGAACGTTAAGGCGCTGACGACGGGCCTTGTGCGGGAACTGGTGAACGCGAAACTGATCGAGCAGGGGCTCGAGGCGCACTGGCGCAGGCACGTGCGGCTGGGCGTCCCGCTGTATGATGCGCGGCGGATCATTTGCGGGCTCGACAATGCCGGCGCCACAACCGTGGACCCGGAACAGACCAGCCGGGTCCTCGCCCAGTCGGTGAAGCGCGAATATGCCGTCTCGCAGGTGTTCACCCCGGAGGTCGGCGACGTCCACATGCGCGGCGACATTTATATGCATGACCTCGGCCGAATTGATTGTCTTGACAGCGCGGGGCTGTCATTAGCAGCCATTGCCAAACACGGCGTCGGGTTGCCGGACTCGAGGGCGTTTTCGCGGCCCCCCAAGTACGCCGATACGCTCCTTGCGCAAATGGTCAACTCGAGCGGCGTGCTCCAGCACTATTTTTCCGGCGCCGTAACGTGGGACGCCCTGAATGTCCATTTCGCGCCGTTCCTCGAGACGTGCGACGCAAAAGCGCTTCGCCAGCTCGCGCAAATGCTCATATACGAGTACGCCTACCGGGCGGCCGTCCAGGGCGAGTCGGCGCCCGCGACGAGCATCGGACTATATTGGGACACCCCGCCGCACCTGAAAGATCAGGAGGCCGTAAGCGCCGGCGGTAAACCCGCCGGAAAGACCTACGGCGACTACAGCAGGCCGGCGCAACAGTTTTTGTGGGCGCTGCTGGACGTGTTCAAAGAAGGGGGCGTCCAGGGGGTAAAGTTTACGTCGCCGTCGGCAAAAATACATATAACGCCGGAGTTGTTCCGCTCACCGGGCAGCGATAGGTTTCTCGAGCACGCGGGCGAGGTGGCGGCGCTGAGGGGAAACGTGCTGTTCGCGCTCGAGAGGGCCGCCGAACCCGCATCGGCCGCACCGTGGGACATCCGCGACGTGACCGCGCACCGCGTTAC
>JAPLKX010000172.1 GCA_026387845.1 Candidatus Hydrogenedentota bacterium
CAGCGATCGCCGCCGCCTGCGCGATCAAGGCGGCAAGCAGAATAATTCCGGCATTCCGTTGCGCCGCAACAAGGGCGCGTTCCGCAGCCGCGCTTCCCAGAAATGCCCCAAGCATGAACAGGGCCGAAACCAGCCCCATATCGAGAAACAACGAGCCAAAACGCGATTGGTAGCCGAACATCAGCACCACGCTCAGCGCCATCCCCGCCATCCCCGTGGTGAATATGAGCACGTGGCTGTCAAACGTGCCGGGCGACTGTCCCCGCGGGCGTTTGAACGTGTAGACGCCCCTCAGCAGCCCATACAGCGCCATCCCCACAACCAGCACACGCGCGAGCGCCTGGCAAAATCCGCCCCGGGTTCCGCCCGTCAGCAGGCCCGCCAGCGAAGGCAGGCCAGACTGCTTAATCGCCAGCAGCAGCCCGTATACCAGGGCTTTCGGGCTGCGGTCGGTGTTGAGCAGCACGCCCTCGCCCGCGCGGTCGATCTGCTGCCGGTAGGCTTGCATCTGGAAACCCACCCGACCCGCCGCGTAAAGCTCCGGGATGTTCTCCGGCGGGTACAAAGCCGCCGCGCCGGGGATGGCTTCGTACCGTTTTCGCAATCCCTGCGGGTCATGCAGAAACGGGGAGTTGCTCCCCATCACCCACGTCTCGTCGCCCGGTTTGATCGTCACGTTGGAAAACACCTTGCCCAACGTGAAAACCACGCTGCTCCCTTGCAGGGCCAACTCGTTGCCCATGTAGTTCGAGCCGCCGGGCACCCGCACTGAAACCGCGCCGCCTTCCGCTAACAAGGCGCGCAACGCCCCGTAGTATTGTTCAGTGACATAGCGATTGAGGGCGAGTGTAGTGATGTCGGGCACGTTGAGCAGAATGAGGTCGAATTGGCCGGTTTCGCCGGGCTCGACCGTTGGATCCGCGTCCAGGAGTTGAATCCGCCCTGTCTGTTCTTTGATTTCGGGCGGCAGCAACGCCATGAGCCGATCGGGATACTCCGGATCGGGGTGATGCCACGCCACCACGTCGAACTGCGGCAGTTGCAGAAGTTTCAGGCAAACGCCCAACCCGTCCCCGCCAATCACCAGCGCGCTGTGCGCGTCCGGCCGTTGCGCCAGATGTACCGCGGCCACTTCCGCAGCGTGATCGCCCGGCGGCAACGACTCGCACACGCCCCCGCCCGAAACCACGTTGAACTGGCCTTCCCGCTCCCCGTACAGGTACTTGCCGTGCGACGTGCTGAACGCGCCGCGGTACTCCTCCACCGGAAGCAGGCGGCTCCATGCGGCGCGCGCCCGCGTTTCCGCAAGCCGGTTGCCCGCGTCTTCATGCCACGGAAGCAGCGCCATGATGACGTTCAGCGCTAGGACTGTCACGCGCAACAGCGTCAAACCACCTGCCGCAACGTAGCTTACGGAAACCGCGGCCACGAGAACCGTGCCCGCCCATATCGAAACCGTTTCCGCCGTCATCCCCCCGGCGATCTCCGCCGTCACGAAAAGGCCACCCGCACAACTTCCCAGCGTCTCGAGCACGTACACCCGCGCCGCCGGAATCGACGCATGCCGTTCGGCCCACCGGCACGCCAGCGTGAACAGGAACCCCGTCAGCAGGCTCACCGGCGCATTGACCACAAACGCCATCCCCAGCATCGACAGCAGCGGAAACACGTCGTAAGACTGGACGCCCGCCATCCCTCTCGCGTGTGCCACCAACGCCTGCTGCACGAAAAACGCCGGCACGTACAGCAGCGCTACCGCCGGCAAATGTTGCGCAAGCCCGCGGTGGAGGCGTGTCTCAAACCGGCCCGCGAACGCGCCCGCGGCGATCCACCCCAGCCACGCGGCAAAAAACGCACCAATCGCTATTTCGTTTGATTCGAACGAGGAAAAGAAGTCGCGGAACAGGAGCGTTTGCGCCACGAGCGCATAAAAACCGAGTGACGCGATGACAGCGAAACGGCCTATGTGGCGGGGACTTCTCATGGGTGTGCCGAGGCCAGAGAATCCTTTTCACTAAACACGATCGCTTCGAATACCGTGAATGACGCCCCATCCTTCCAGGCGTCCGGCGGCAAGCCCGCCTTCATCGCGAGATGGGTGAGGGTTTCGTCGAGCGTCCAGCCTTGTTCCGGCGCCACCTGCGGCAGAAACACCGCGCTCCGGCCCCACTTTTCGAGCACCATCCCGTGCTTGCCGATGACAATGTCGTTGTACGATGCCACCGGCCGCGGCTCGGTCAGCGCCGAGATGTCCATCTCGATCCGCGGCAACTCATCCGCCTTCACGGGCTGGAACCGCGGGTCGTTGGCCGCGGCGTTGACCGCGTGATCCATGACGGCCTTGTATAGCGGGCGGCGCGGAAAGATCTCGCCGATGCAGCCACGCAACTGGCCGTTCTCGTTCAGCGTGACAAACGCACCCATCACGCGCTGCATCCCCGGCGTCAGCTTGATGCCCAGGCTTTCCGGCGTCGCCGCGCCGCCGTTCGTCACATGCGCCTCGAGCACGCCCCGCGCCAGCTTAAGAAGCAGGGTTTTGTCCTCGTCGCTCAGCAAGCTTGTTGGTGCAGCCGCGGGGGCCGCCGGCGCCGCGGCTTTCTCCCCTGCCGGCCACGCCCCGCTGAACGCCGCGCTCAGATAACTGACCGAATTGCCGTAATCGCCCGTGAGATTGCCCGATGTGTCGTAAGCGACCTGGTGCGCCTCAAAATCTTTCGGCAACATCGCGAGCAAAATACCGATCGGGTTGCGCCCGCAGATCGTCGCCCCGGTCTTGTCTATGTACTGTGCGAACGCCTCCAGGTCCTTGTTTGCGATGCCCTCCCACGCGCCCATGTCGAGCTTCTTCAAGTTCGCCGCCAAATCGTCCCGGAACGGCACGTAGCCAAACCGCGGGCCGTAGTGCGTAAAATCGCTCGACGCGACCACGAGCGTGTTCGCATCGATCAATCCAGACAGGATGCGCCCCATCTCGCGCGTCGTCGGCTCGTCAAGCTGCCCCACCACGATCGGCACCAGCGTGAACTCGCCCAGCGCATGCTGCAGCAGCGGGATTTCGATCTGGACGCTGTGTTCAGTCTCGTCGGCCCCGGGGATCGTCTTGAACTGCGGATGCCGCTTCAGCGCCGCGATCAACTCGACATCGAGCGGCACCTCACCCAGCAGCGTCGCGTAATGCGTCGCGTCCGGCACATTTGCCACGTTTTCCATCGCCAGGCCGTGCGACGGCCCCATCACGATCACGCGAGAAAACGTCTTGCCCGCTACGCTCTTCACCGCCGCGGCCGCAATAGGGCCCGAATACGGGTAGCCCGCATGCGGCAAGATCAGCGCGTGAACGTTGTCCGGCGATTGCGCGGGGGCTTTTGCAAAATAGGATTCGAGATCGGCTTTGAGTTGCGCCAAGTCAGCCGGATACCACTGCCCCGCCAGTTGTGATACAAACACTTTTTTGGCGGGGGGCGCTTGGGTCGTTTCAGCGGCCTGGATCTGCCGGCGTTCCGCCGCATGTCTCGTTGTAATAATCCCTGCAGGGATCGCCACAACTACCCCAAGCACCATCAGCAGGATAAGGACAGCGGAGTTGTACTGTTCCCACCAATATAGCCTGCCCCACAATTTGCGTCGCATGATGCAGCCCTCGCTTTCTCGCTCGCGCGTACGCGCGCGCGAAACTGAATCAGCGGCAGCAGATGCCGCCGCCGACTCCTGCGTGTCGACTATGCGATCTTTGGAACCACGAACGGTTCGCGGTACTCGCGCGTCAGCAGTTTGTTGGCGTCGGCGTCGCCTATGAACGTTTCGGCTTTCGGATCAAACTTCAGCGTGCGGCCCATCCGGTACGCCGCGTTCGCCAGATGACAGTGGGCCGCGGAAACGTGCCCGGCTTCCACGGGCGCATAGTTGTCCTCGGGTTTGCACGACCGCACCAGCCGGAAGAAGTTCGGGTATTCGCCCAGCGTGTCGAACTCGGCCGCCGGCATCGGTATTTCTTTGCTGCTCTTGTTGTAGAACTTGAACTTGTCGTCGCCCTCGACGCCATAGCCGTCCGACCCGTAGAACAGGTTGCCAATCTTCACGCCGCTCTCGTCGTTGGTGGCCCGTCCCCGGACCTCGAACACCAGCATCGTCCCGTCCTCATACGTGAACGAGGCCGTCTGCGTGTTGGGCGTCTCAGCGCCGTCCTTATAGGTGTACCGGCCGCCGCTGCTCTCGACCTTCACCGGCAGCCCACGGTTCATGCCCCACACGCCGAGATCCATCTGGTGGACGCCCTGGTTGCCGATGTCGCCGTTGCCGTACGACCAGAACCAGTGCCAGTTGTAGTGGACATAGAGGGGGCTGAACTCGCCGGCAACTGCCGGACCCTGCCACAGGTCCCAGTCAAAATCCGCGGGGGACGGCGTGTCCTGCGGCCCGATCGCATCGCGGTTCTTATAACACAGGGCTCGGGCCATGTAGAGGTCGCCAATGATGCCTTCCCGCATCGCCTTGATCGCGCTCAGCCATCTCTTGTCCGACCGGCTTTGCGTCCCGTGCATCACCATCCGCTTGTATTTCTTCGCCGCCTCGACCAGTTGCCGCCCTTCCCACACATTGTGCGACAGCGGTTTCTCCACGTACACGTCCTTGCCCGCCTGGCACGCCCAGATCGCCGCCAGCGAGTGCCAGTGGTTGGGTGTGGCGATAAACACCGCGTCAATCGAGTCGTCGGCAAAGGCGTCGCGCATGTCTTTGTACAGTCTGGGCTTCTTGCCGGATGCTTTCTCGACGTCGATGGCGCGCGCCTCGAGCACCTTGGCGTCCACGTCGCACAGCGCCACCAGTTCCGCCTCGTCCTTGTTTTTCAGGACGCCGCCGATATGGCTGCCGCCCCGGCCGTGAAGACCGATGCAACAGCAGCGAATCCTGTCGTTGGCGCCAAGCACCCTGCCCTTCCCTGCCACGCCCGCCGCAACCACCGCGGCAGTCGAACTGCCCAAAAACTGTCTGCGTGAAAGATTCATGGCCTTTGTCTCCTGCTGTGTAAACATTCCCAGCTATTCTAGAACAATCGCGCCCCAATGTCATTCAGGTCTTCATCCGTCCGATTCGTCCGATCAAAAAAGCCCGGCCCATTTCTGAGCCAGGCTCCAGAGCAGATGAAGGTCCTCTTTACGCCAACTGGGGCACTTCAAACCCCTTACGGTACTCACGCTTGAGGAGCTTATTGGCTTCCTCGTCGGTGCCGAACGTCTCCGTTTTCGGGTCGAAACGGACTTCGCGGCCGAGCCGGTAGGCGATGTT
>JAPLKX010000139.1 GCA_026387845.1 Candidatus Hydrogenedentota bacterium
CGGCCTGCGACTATATCGGGTATATGGGCCGTACGGGCCTGTACGAGTACCTCAGCGTCAATGAAGACGTGTGCGACATGATCCTGAACAGGGCGATGGCGTTCGAAATCCGGAAGTACGCCCGAAAGAACCTGGGAATGCGCACCCTGCGCGAGGAAGGCATCATCAAGTGCGTCCAGGGGATCACGAGCGTCGCTGAAGTGTTGCATGACACAGACAAGTTCGATGATTAAACAAGTGTTTTGTGGTGACCGACGGGAGCTGACACATGGCCAAGTTCGCCTATAAGGCCCTGAACAAAGACGGCAAGGAAGTGTTCGGCGTCCTCGAGGCCGAATCCCAGGCCCTCGCCATCAATGACGTGCGCAGTCTCGGCCTGTATCCCACCAAAGTGCGCGAAGCACGGAAAAGCGACGAGCGAAGGGCCCGAAAAGAAAAAGGCGGCATCAGCGAGTTTTACATCGGCGGCGTCAAGTCCAAGCAGATCGTCATTATGACGCGCCAGCTCGCCACCCTGATCGACGCCGGCCTCCCGCTTCTGCGCAGCCTCAACGTGCTTATCGCCCAACTCAAACCCTGCAAAATGCGCGACATCCTGCGCGAGATCGCCGAAGATATTAAGGGCGGCTCGACGTTTTCGGACGGCCTGGCGAAGCATCCCAAGGTTTTCGACCGGCTGTTCGTGAACATGGTGCGCGCGGGTGAGGTGGGCGGTTTGCTCGAGACGGTGCTCAACCGCCTCGCCATGTTCATGGAACGTCGCCAGATCCTCAAGCGGAAGGTCCGCGGCGCGTTGATCTACCCGATCGCGGTTATCGTAATTGCGACGGGCATCGTGTCGTTCCTGCTGGTCAGGGTGGTGCCGGTGTTCGCCACGGTCTTCGAGGACTTCGGCAAAGGCCTGCCCGCCCCGACGCAGTTTCTGGTGAACGCGGGTAATTTCATGCAATACCGGTGGTGGCTGCTGCTGTGCATCGTGAGCGGCATCGCCATTACGATCAAGCTGCTGGGAAAGAGCCACACCGTAAAGAGGGTCATGGACCGGGTGGTGCTGCGGGTTCCGCTGATCGGCGACCTGGTGATCAAGGTGGCCGTGGCGCGGTTCGCGCGAACGCTGGGCACCCTGATCACATCCGGCGTGCCCATCCTGAACGCGCTCAAGATCACCAAGGAAACCATCGGCAACGAAGTCGTCCAGAACGCCATCCAGAAAGTCCACGACAGCATCAAGGAAGGCGACACCATCGCCGACCCGCTCGATCAGGCCAAGGTGTTCCCGGCGATGGTGGTCAACATGATCGACGTGGGCGAGGAAACCGGCAGCCTGGACTCGATGCTCATGAAGGTGGCCGACATCTACGACGCCGAAGTCGAGGCGGCCGTGGACGCCATGCTGGCCCTGCTTGAACCCATCATCATCATCGTGCTGGGCGGTATCATCGGGTTTATTGTCGTCGCCCTTTATCTGCCCATCTTCTCACTGGGCGACGCGATCAGCGGTTCATAGGCAATATGGTTATGGAAAGGTTTGGTTGGATGTCTCGGAAAAGGACAGAGTTGGAACACACAGGCGCCCGTACTCGGGCGCGCGTATGGGGAGGAGTGAATATGAACCGCGCAAAAGGTTTTACGCTGGTTGAACTGCTGGTCGTGATAGCGATTATCACGATCCTGGCAGGCATCGTAGTGCCGCGCGTCACCGATGCCATCGGCCGGGCCAGAATGGCCCGCGCCGCCTCTGAAATCAGAGGGGCCGAACTCGCCATCGTCAAAATGCTCGCCGACGTCGACAAACAAGGCATCGACAAGTTCTTTAACGCGCTTCCTGATGGCAGGGCGGCGCTGCCGGTGTGCGTGGAAAGCGCGATGGCATCCGACGTGTCCGGCGAAAAGATCTACTCGGACATCTTTTACGAGCTTCTGCGCCGAGGTAAGGCTGCCGATTTTGCGTTCACGGGTCCTGGCGAGGGGAATTTCATAGACCCCGCGCTTACGCTGGTTCCCACCGTTGCAAGGAAGCTTGGCTCGAGCTATATGGACATCCCGATGGACCCCTGGGGAACCCACCCCTACTTTTTCTTTGCAGGCCCCTTGACAACCAACAGAATGTACATGGACCGGAACGGAGAGAACACCCCCAGCCCGTTCCGCTGCTACCGCCTGCGTGACGATGGGAGCGATTATGTTTACAACGATGATGCAAAGCGAGAGGCTGATGCCTTGATGCGGGGCAATCCTAAGCCTGACGGCGGCCCCGGGTATCCCAGCGCGAAAGACTTGGCTGTGTATATCTGGTCGTATGGCGACGACGAACTTAACAGCCAGGCTGAAGGCGGCGGCGACGACGTCAACAATTGGGACAGCGCCGCTGGCTGGTCGGCGTTTTATTAAGCCGCGGGCGTCGGCAACACGCGCGTTTTGGAGATCGGCTCGTGGGCGCTAAGCTCGACATACGGCGTGCCGGCGGCTTGACGATGGTCGAACTGCTCGTTGTGGTGGCCATTATCGCCATCATGGCGGGGATTGCCATACCGTCATTCGCCCGGATGGGTCTGCTCTGGAGAAACGACCTCCAGGCCAGCGCCCGGGAGCTCTACACGCTGCTCCGCGCCGCCCGGATCTACGCCACCACCTACAACGTCGAGACCGCCGTCGTCTACACCACCTATCGGCCCGAAGGCAGCACCGCAAACAACCTCCGCGCCGCCGCCATGATGTACGGCTACGAGTCGAAAGATAAGGGTTTCGTTTTCCGCCCTGTCAGCTACCAGGATCAAGGCTCGTTTCGCTTCCTCCCCGGCGATACGGCCCTCCTCTATAACCAGGTTGTTACCCAGAATGGGCAACCAAAACTGGTTATTCCAGGCTGTGAGGACGTCAGGGTGTACTTTCCCGCGTCAGACAGCTACGAGAACGATACATTTTACGCCCATATTTTCGAACCGTCGGGGCGGTTACGCGCTGGTGGCAGCCAGAAAGAGTTCTACTCATTCAGGATCGGCTACACCGCCGATGCCAGTGTGGACGAACAACTCATCGATCCTGCAGTGCCAAGCGATCCCTATAACCCTGATGATCGCAACATCCGCAAGATAGACATCAACCTCTACCGCGCCACGGGGCGGGTCGAGATATCAAGTGATTAAGCGTTACCACAAAACAAAGTCGCAAAGCGTGGGCTTTGGGACGATCAAACCGGGCGAAATTGGCCCGAGTGCAAGGGTTGTTTTGTGGTGACGTGTAAAGGCGCCACTATGAAAAACAAATCGTATTCGCGAAACCGGGGGTTCACCCTGCTCGAGGTGCTGGTGGCCGTCGCCATCCTCGGTGTCGGCATCATAGCGGTGATGGGCCTGTTCCCGCAGAGCCTGCGCGCGGCACGGGCCGCCGCCGAGCGAAACGCCGCCGCAACCGCCGCGGGGTCCGCACTCAGCCAGTTGCGCGCGCTCGACAACATCTCCGAAATGCGCGCGTGGATCAACAAAAACACCATGGACGGTCTTACTGCGGCCGAGGCGGTCTACGCCATCTACGACGACACCGGGGCCAGCGTCACCCGGCTGCCCGGCACAAACGACGTGTTCCGCGTCACCTACCGCGTCAAGATGACCGACGGCAGATACGAATCGTTCGTCACCTACGTCACCGAGCACTAAAACATGCACAAGGCTGCGCGGACATATCGGGAAAATGGGGATGCTGCCCATATTTCCCTTGCCGCGCCTTGGGCCGCGAAAAGCAGATCTCAAATCTCAAATCTCAGATCTCAAATTGGCAATCCGCAATCGTCAATCGTCAATCCCCAATCGTCAATCCCCAATCGTCAATCGGTTCACCCCGTCTTCACTTCGCTCACCTCCGTCTCCGTCTCCCGCTCCGTCATTTTTAATTTTCCATTTTTGATTCTTAATTCCTCCTCCGCATCCATCTGTGGTTCCAACAGTTCTTCGAGTATCTCCAGCTCGATCTGGTGCGGCGTCTTCCCGTAGCACAGCAAGCACGCCCGGAAGAATTTCGGGTAGCTCGAAAATCCAAACTCCATCGCCCACGTCGTCCGGTGAAACCGCGGCGCCCGTCTGCTCTTCACCAGCGCCCCCCACACCTCCTGCACTTCGCCCTCGCTTGCCCGCGCCGAATTTTCCTTTTCGCCGTTTTCCTTTTCCTTCGAGTTTCGAATTTCGAGTTTCGAGTTTCCCGTTGT
>JAPLKX010000794.1 GCA_026387845.1 Candidatus Hydrogenedentota bacterium
CCACCAGCGCCACCGGGACATTATTGACCGTCACCAGCACACTGTCTTCCACGGTGAAACTGTCCACCGCCGTGCCGCACACCGAACACTCGAGGCGCCGTACGGCGAGCAATCTACCACAACTCGGGCAGAATACAGGCATTGATTTCTTGCTCATGTTTCAAATATACACCATTTCTTTCGTTTTATCAAGATAATTTTCAGTAATAATGAATAGCATATCATAAAAACGAAAACACGGTTACTTTTTAGTTAATGCAAAACGGCGTAGATTGTGGTCGGCGGGTGCGGAAATGTAATGTCGTTCCCGAAAATCCATACGGTGGTCATCGGCATGTGTCCAGATCGTCAGCCGGTGGTTCCAAAAGACTCGTACTTATTGGCAGCCAATGACTTATGAAGGCAGGGTCGCGCAGCCGCGCGACCCTGCCACAGCCCCCGAAACTGCGCGGCATGGCTGGCAAGATATGTAGCGGGCCGCCGGGGCGGGTGCGGCGGCCGGTGAGAAACGGCCTCAGAGGTGCGTTATCCGGATATGTCAAACTACGTCACGCAAGCGCCATACAGCTATCGACATAAGTGGCACGAGGCGGCTGAGATCAAAAGCGGCCGTCTCCGGGTTGGAGACGGCCTCTATGTTAAACGGATAAGTTAGGCCAGTATGTCTTCGGCGCCTTCGTCTGGCACGGCGAGGATGCCCACTTCGAGCTCTTCGGTGAAGTCCTGTGCGGCCACTTCCTTGAGCACGACTTTGGTGTCCTGGTAATGGGGACTGCCGACGCCGGCCGGGATCAGGTGGCCGATGATGACGTTCTCTTTGAGGCCGCGCAGGTAGTCTTTCTTGCCGGCCAGCGCGGCTTCGGTAAGCACGCGGGTGGTCTGCTGGAAGGACGCGGCAGCCACGAAGCTCTCGGTGCTGAGTGCGGCCTTGGTGATGCCCTGCAGCAGCGGTTCAGCTTCAGCGGGCCGGCCGTTTCTGCGCTGGGTCTGCTCGTTGATCTCGCGGAACCGGATCTTGTCGACTTCCTCGTGTGCGAGGAACGGCGTGTCGCCGGGGTCGTCCTTGATCCGGACCTTGCGCAGCATCTGGCGGACGATGACTTCGATGTGCTTGTCGTTGATCCGCACACCCTGCAGTCGGTACACCAACTGGACTTCGTCGAGCAGGTACTTGCGGAGCGCGTCTTCGCCCTGGACATCGAGGATGTCGTGCAGGATGACGGGGCCGTCGGTCAGCCGCTGGCCCGCGTACACCCGGTCGCCCGCCTGGACGTTGAGGTGTTTGCCGGGCGGGATCGTGTATACGCGCTCGCGGCCCACGGGCGGTATGACCTTGACTTTGCGCATGCCTTTGGTGGCGCCGCCCAACTCGATGATGCCGTCGATGTGGCTGATGATGGCCGGGTCTTTTGGCTGGCGCGCCTCGAACAGTTCGGCCACGCGCGGCAGACCGCCGGTGATGTCTTTGGTCTTGCTGAGTTGCCGCGGGGCTTTCGCCAACAGGTCGCCGGCCTTGACGCGGTCGTTGTCGCGCACAACCACGTGGGTCTGGGCCGGGATGGTGGCGTAGGCCAACACTTCGCGATCTTTGCCCAGGATGGTGATCTGCGGGTGGAGGTCCTGCTTGTGGTCGGTCACCACGCGCTCTTCGAGGCCGGTGTCGGGATTCACGTCGACGCGAACCGTCACGCCTTCGATCATGCCATCGAGGTGAATCAGGCCGGAGGCTTCCGCCACGATCGAGTCGTTGTACGGGTCTTTCTCGATGAGGACCTGGCCCTTCCGCAGTTTCTGCCCGTTTTCGGCATGCAGGACGCAGCCCGGAGGCGTCAGCGCCCGCTGGAGTTCCTTACCCTCGGCGGTGAGTATCACGACTTCGCCGCCGCGGTTCACCACGACCATCTTGTTCTCTCTGTTAATGGCCGTGCGGACATTTCTGTATTCGACCATGCCGTTGTCGGCCATGCGGATAACCGTCGCCTCGACCTGGCGGCTCGCCGCGCCGCCGATGTGGAACGTCCGCATCGTCAACTGCGTGCCGGGCTCGCCGATGGACTGCGCGGCGATGATGCCCACCGCTTCGCCCAACTCGACCAGCCGGCCCGTCGCCAGGTTGCGGCCGTAACACTTGCGGCACACGCCCCGCTTGGACTGGCACGTCATCACCGACCGGATCCGGGCGCCCGGCAGGCCTTTCTGCTTGATAAGCACCGCTTTTTTCTCGTCGATCTCTTCGGATGCGCGGACGATGGGCTCGGCCATGTCGGGCACGGTGATGTCGTCGAGCGCAAATCGGCCGACGAGCCGTTCGTCGAGCGAGGCGATCTCGTTTTCGCCGTCCATCAGCGCCTCCGCCCACACGCCGTTGAGCGTACCGCAGTCTTCCTCCTCGATCACGACGTCCTGTGAAACGTCCACCAGCCGCCGCGACAGCAAGCCTGCGTCGGCCGTCTTGAGCGCGGTGTCGGCGAGTCCTTTGCGTGCGCCGTGCGACGAGATGAAGTACTCGATCACGCTCAAGCCTTCACGGAAGTTGGACGTGATCGGCGACTCGATGATGTCGCCCGACGGTTTCGCCATCAGGCCGCGCATGGCCGCAAGCTGGCGGATCTGCTGCTTGGTTCCGCGCGCCTGAGAGGAAAACATCAGGTAGATGCCGCTGAATCCCTGCTCGTTTTCCGACATTTCATCGAGCATGGCGGCGGCCACGTGCTCGGTGGTGCTGGTCCATTGGTCGATGATCATGTTGTACCGCTCGCCGGCCGTAATCAGGCCGTTCTGGTACATGTCGTCGATCCGGTTCACTTCTTTCTGCGCCGTATCGATGAGCATCTTCTTCGAGCCCGGGACCACCATGTCCATGATGCCGATCGAGATGCCCGCCAGCGTCGCGTACTTGAACCCGAGCCCCTTGAGGGCGTCGAGCAGGTCAATGGTTCTGTTGTGGCCGAGGCGCACGTACGCCCGCGCGATAATGTCGCCAATCGATGCCTGGTTTTGTTCTTTGTTCACGTCGTCGAGCGACAAATCACTGGGCATCGCATCCCAGAAAATGACCCGGCCCACGCTGGTGTCGATGATCCGGTCCTCATGCTTGATCTTGATGGCCGAATGGATGTCGACCTCGTCCAGTTCGTGCGCCAGGATCACGGATTCCTTGTCGGGATAAAGTTTGCCAGGCTGGAGGATTTCGCCGTTCGGCCCGGTCCATTCGGGTTTCCACTCGCCCTTGGCGCCCTTGCGGATCTTGGTCATCCACGAGATGCCCAGAACAATATCCTGGCTCGGCGTCACGATCGGCCGGCCTTCCGACGGCGAAAACACGTTCGTGGTCGACAGCATCAGCAGCCGCGCCTCGAGTTGGGCCGCCGGCATCAGGGGAATGTGCACCGCCATCTGATCGCCGTCGAAGTCCGCGTTGAACGCCCGGCACACCAGCGGGTGAATCCGGATCGCTTTGCCCTCGATCAGGACGGGCTGGAACGCCTGGATGCCCAGCCGGTGCAGGGTGGGCGCGCGGTTCAGCAGGACCGGGTGGTCCTCGATGACGTCCTCGAGGATGTCCCACACTTCGGTGCGGCCCTGGGCAATGGTGCGTTTGGCCGCTTTGATGGTGGTGGCGATCCCGCGCTCTTTGAGTTCGTGAATGATAAACGGCTCGAACAGTTCGAGCGCCATTTTCTTGGGCAGGCCGCACTGGTGCAGTTTCAGTTCCGGCCCCACGACGATCACCGAGCGGCCCGAGTAGTCCACGCGCTTGCCCAACAGGTTCTGACGGAACCGGCCCTGCTTGCCTTTGAGCATGTCGCTGAGCGACTTGAGCGGCCGGTTGCCGGCGCCCAGGACGGTCCGGCCGTGCCGGCCGTTGTCGAACAGGGCGTCGACCGCTTCCTGCAGCATCCGTTTCTCGTTGCGCAGGATGACTTCGGGCGCGCGCAGTTCGATCAGCCGCTTAAGCCGGTTGTTCCGGTTGATGACCCTGCGGTACAGGTCGTTCAGGTCGGAGGTGGCGTAACGGCCGCCCTCGAGCGGCACCAGCGGCCGCAAGTCCGGCGGGATCACCGGGATCACGTCCAGCACCATCCAGGAGGCGCTGTTGCCCGACTTACTCAGCGCCTCGACCACCTTCAGCCGCTTGATGGCCTTTGCGCGCGCCTGCATCGAGTTGGTGCTGACAAACTGGGCGTGCAGTTCCGCGCTAAGCTGGTCGAGGTCAATTTCCTCGAGCAGCAGCTTGATGGCTTCCGCGCCCATTTTCGCCACGAACCGGTCGCCGACCCGCTCGCGGTAATCCTGGTATTCGTCCTCGGTGAGGGTCTGCATTTTTTTGAGATCGGTGTCGCCGGGGTCGATTACGATGTAGTTTTCAAAATAGATGATGCGTTCGAGCAGCCGGATCGACAGGTCCAGCAGGTTGCCGATGCAACTCGGCGTCGTTTTGAAGAACCAGATATGGGTGACGGGCACCGCCAGCCGGATGCAGCCCATCCGTTCGCGGCGCACCTTGGATTCGGTGATCTCGACGCCGCACCGGTCGCACGTGATACCCCGGTGCTTCACCTTCTTGTACTTGCCGCAGCCGCATTCCCAGTCCTTTACCGGCCCGAAAATCCGTTCGCAGAACAGCCCATCCTTCTCCGGCTTGAACGTCCGGTAGTTGATGGTTTCGGGTTTCTTCACCTCTCCGCGCGACCACTTCAGGATCTCTTCGGGAGAAGCGATCCGGATGGCGAGTGCGTCAAAACGTTCACCCGTTGTTGCAATATACTTAGCCAACGTTTATTCCTCCCGAGGTTCTTCCTCTTCTTCGGTCTCGGCGGTTCCTTCCACACGAACCAGCTTGATCACGTCCAGGCACAGGCTCTGCATCTCGCGAACCAGCACGTTGAACGATTCCGGCGTGCCGGGCTCGACGTCCCGGTCGCCCTTCACGATCGCCTAGTACGCCTTCGTCCGGCCGGCAATGTCGTCGGACTTGATCGTGAGCAACTCCTGCAGCGTGTAAGCCGCCCCGTACGCCTGCAGCGCCCACACCTCCATTTCGCCGAACCGCTGCCCGCCGAACTGGGCCTTGCCGCCCAACGGCTGCTGCGTCACCAGCGAATACGGGCCGATCGCCCTGGCGTGTATCTTGTCGTCGACAAGGTGGTTCAACTTCATCATGTAAAGCTGGCCGACGGTCACCTCGTGGTGGAACTCCCTGCCGGTTCTCCCATCGCGCAGCTTGATCTTGCCCGATTCCGGGAGCCCCGCTTTTTTCAGCATGGTCCGGATGACTTCCTCGGACGCGCCGTTGAACACCGGCGTCGCCACCTTTATCCCGAGCGCTTTGACCGCCCAGCCCAGGTGCGTCTCCAGAATCTGCCCGATGTTCATACGGGAGGGGACACCGATGGGGTCGAGAATCATGTCAACGGGTGTGCCATCGGGGAGGAAGGGCATATCTTCCTTGGGCGCGATGAGGGCAACGACG
>JAPLKX010000654.1 GCA_026387845.1 Candidatus Hydrogenedentota bacterium
GGCGGTGCTGGAGCGGGTGAAGCGGGTGCTCGTAAACGGCGGGACAATCGCGATGGACCTCGTCGACGGGGATTGGATGCGTACGCATTTCGACGCGCGGACCTGGGAATGGATCGACGAGAACTATTTTGTGTGCCGGGAGCGGTCGCTGTCGTCGGATGGGACGCGGATGCTTTCTCGCGAGGTGGTGGTTCATGCGGAACGGGGCGTAATCGCGGACCAGTTCTACGCGGAACGGCTTTACTCGAGGGAAGCGATCGAGGAGCTTCTTGCGCGTGCGGGTTTCGAGCGGATCCGTGACCACGGGGCGATCACGGCGGACTCGGACCGGGGCCAGGACCTCGGGATGATGGCGAACCGGATGTTCATCACGGCGTCGACGCCGAAACTGACCATCGTGCAGCCGAAACGGGGCCCGCTGTTCCCGCAGGTGACGGTGCTGATGGGGGACCCGACGCTGACGGACCGGGTGAAGCTGAACCAGAAGTTCAACGAGGAAGATTTCCAGACGATCTGGAAGATGCAGCAGGCGCTGGGCGAACTGGGCGATTACAAGTTTGATTTTGTGAGCGACCACGCCTCGTTAATCGTACGGCTGCGGGCCGAGCCGCCGCAGTTTGTGTTCAACCTGTGCGACGAAGGGTTCAACAACGACGCGTTCAAGGAACTGCACGTCCCGGCGCTGCTCGAGATGCTGGGGATACCGTACAGCGGGGCGGGCCCGGCGTCGCTGGGGATGTGCTACAACAAGTCAATCGTGCGCTCGGTGGCGGCGTCGCTGGAGATCCCGGTGCCGCTCGAGACGTTCTTCACGCCGGAAGACCAGGCGGCAACGCTGCCGTCGGTGTTTCCGGCGCTTTTGAAACCGAACTTCGGCGACTCGTCGGTGGGCATCACCAAAGACGCTGTGGTGCACACCACGGAGGAGTTGATCGATTACCTGGAGGTTCTGCGGGAACAGTTCAGGGGATACCCGCTGCTGGTACAGGAGTTCCTGCCGGGTTCGGAGTATTCGGTAGGCATCGTGGGCAACCCCGGGTTGAGCTATCACGTTCTGCCGCTGTTGGAGGTGGACTACTCGGGCCTGGATGAGGACCTGCCGGAAATCCTGGGGTACGAGTCGAAGTGGGACCCGGAGTCGCCGTACTGGTCGCAGATAACGTACCGGAAAGCGACGCTCGACGGAGATACGCGGCGGGCGCTGTTTGATTATTCCAACATGTTGTTTGAGCGGCTGGCCTGCCGCGACTACGCGCGGTTTGATTTCCGCGCGGACGCCAACGGCGTAATCAAGCTGCTCGAGGTCAACCCGAACCCGGGATGGTGCTGGGACGGCAAGTTCAACATCATGGCCGGGATGGAAGGGTTGCGGTACGCGGACCTGCTGAGGATGGTGATCGAGGCGGCCCAGGAACGCTACGCAAACAACGGATACCATTGAGAGGCTGTAGGCCGTAGACTGTAGGCCGTAGGAAGACAAAAGAAAGAGCAGGCGAGACGCCCGCCCCACAATCAGAACCATCAGGTCGAATTGTGGTGCGGGCGTCTCGCCTGCTCT
>JAPLKX010000745.1 GCA_026387845.1 Candidatus Hydrogenedentota bacterium
GGGCGCCCGCCAATGCCCCGCTGTATCGGGAACGGCGGCCGCTGCCGTGGCTGGCCCATCCGCCCTTCAATCGAGGCGATGAGCGCCGTCTCTTCGCCGCAGACAAACGCCCCGGCCCCTTCCACGACCTGGACGTCGAACGACATGCCGGTGCCCAGCACGTTGTTACACAGCAGCCCGAGTTCACGCGCCTGGCGCAGCGCCAGATGAAGATGTTTGATCGCCAGCGGATATTCGTTGCGGACGTAGACGATCCCGCTGGTGGCGCCGGTGGCGCGCGCGCCGATGAGCATCCCCTCGAGGATGCTGTGGGGATTCCCCTCCAAGACGCTTCTGTCCATGTACGCGCCGGGATCCCCCTCGTCGGCGTTGCACACCAGAATCTTCCCGCCGTTCTCCGGCTGCTTGGCCAGCAACTCCCATTTCATACCCGTCGGAAATCCCGCCCCGCCACGACCCCGCAACCCGGACCTCTTCACTTGGTCCAACACCCAGCCAGGTTCTTTGGAGAGCACACGCAGCAGCGACGTATAGCCGCCGGCTTCGACGTAGGTTTCTACCCGTTCGGGATCCACCAACTCGTTTCGCGAAAGAATTGTGCGCATCTGCCTGGCAAAAAACGGCACGTCTTTCTGAAGCGGGACCGCCCGGCCCTCGGAGTCCCGCCACACCAGATCCTCCAACACCTCGCCCGCAGCCGCCGCCGCCACCAGCCGATCCACATGTTTCGGGTCAACCCGGGGGTAGAAAACTCCTTCCGGGGCAACCAGCACCGACGGCTCCATTTGGCAGAAACCGTGGCAGCCGGTGACACGCAGATCGAGCTTGCCATCGAGCATGCTTTTGCGCAGGGCCCTGCGAACGGCTTCGACAAGCTCGGTTGCCCCGCTGGCACGGCCGCATGTGCCCGCGGGGATAATGATGGTGCGCGTGTTGAGCCCGCGGCCGGCGACGAGCCCTGCCTGGTACGTCTTGAAGTGGCGCATCGTACTGAATGGCGTCATGAACGGACAGCCCCTACATGTTTGACGCGGTTAGTTCCGGTTCCTGGTGCAGGCGCGGTTTGGCCTCGTCCCCCGAGGCCCGCTCGCCCGCCGCCGTCGCGGTCAAGATCTTCTTGATGCCCGCCGGGTCCACGTTGGAAAAGTATTTCTTATCGGCCGTGACGATCGGCCCCAGCGCGCAAGCGCCCAGGCAGTTAACCGTCTCAAAGGTGAATTGACCGTCACCGGTGGTTTCGCCGGCCTTGACCTTCAGTTGCCGCTCGAATTCGTGGACCACCTGCGATGCCCCGCGGACGTGGCAGGCCGTACCCACGCAGGCGCAAACGTGGTGCTTGCCCCGCGGTTTGAGGCTGAACGCCCGGTAAAACGTCGCTACCCCGTAGACGTCGACGAGCGACCGGTCCGTGCTCCGCGCTACAAGCCGCAGCGCCGCTTCCGGGAGGTAGCCGTACAGGGACTGGATTTCTTCAAGAATGGCTATCAAAGCGCCATGCGAACCCTCATGCCGGTTGGCAATAGCCAAAACGGCCCCCGCGTCAATTTTTATGTCCACGTCTGTCTCGTTGCCTCCCCGCTATCCTGACCCGTCCGATCAGCAGTACTCTTCGCAATGCCAGGTGCCCCCTTCACGGCGAACAAACATGCACGACTGCCGGTTACCGCAGTCACCGCAAAGGCCGGACGACCTGGTTGAATTTACCCACCCTTCGTTCTGGATTTGCCCCTCAAGAATTGCGGGCACAAAATACTCAAATGCCTCGAATGCCTTGCACGCGCTCGTGCCGGATTTGCGCGCCAGGTCGCATCCCGCAGAACCTTTGCACCGTTCACACAATTGAATCCGGGCATCTTGACTCATGATGAACCCTCTCAACGTTTGGCTTTCAACGGCGGAACGAGAAGAGCAATTGGCGTGCCCGCGGGGAATAACTTGACATAACTAGCTCAAATGGCTGGGGTTAGGACGGGTGAACAGGGTTCGGACCACGGGCAACTTCTTGGGGTAAAACGGGCCGGCGGGGAGAAATTCCCCGCCCCCTAGGCGCCTGCCGAATCCGATGTCGGCCCGTGCGCGCGCAGTTTCTGGCGCAGGGTTTTCCGGTCGATGCCGAGGATTTCGGCGGCGCGGGTCTTGTTTTGGCCGACGCTGGCAAGCACCGAGGCGACGTAGTCGG
>JAPLKX010000462.1 GCA_026387845.1 Candidatus Hydrogenedentota bacterium
CGGCGTGTCAAAACACGCCCCCAGGATTACGTTCGCCGTCTTGCGCCCCACGCCCGGCAGTTTCACCAACTCCTCCATCGTCCCCGGAACCTTGCCCCCGTAGTCGCGCAACAGGATTTCGGCCGTTTTCTGAATGCTGGCCGCTTTCTGGTTGTAGAAGCCGCATTGCTTGATGTCTTTGGCCAGTTGATCGCGAGGGACCCACGCGTAATCGGCCGCCTTCTTATACCGTTTGAACAGATCTTTGGTGACGACGTTCACGCGCGCGTCGGTGCACTGGGCTGCGAGGATCGTTGCGACCAGCAGTTGCAGCGGGTTCTTGAAATCCAGCGTCACTGTCGCCTCCGGGTATTTCTCGAGTAGCCGCGCGTACACCTTCTCCGCCCGTTTCGTTTCGCGTGCCGCCGTCACTTTTTCGCCCAACGCAAGAACTCCTTCGCACTCATGCAGTTAAGGACATCACCGGGTTCCAGCCAGCCTTTCCGCGCGATGCCAACCCCGTACCGGTCAAAATCCAGCTCCTCGATGCTGTGCGCGTCCGGCCCGATAATGAACTTCACGCCCTTTTCCTTGCCGCGCTTGACGCACCGCCAATCCAGATCGAGCCGGTGGCAGTTCGCGTTGATCTCGATCGCCACCCGGTTCGCCACGCACGAGTCAAACACCCGCTCGAGGTCCAGTTCGTACCCCGGCCGCCCCAGAAGTATACGTCCCGTCGGGTGCCCAAGAATAGTCGTGTAGGGGTTCTCGACCGCCTTGACGATCCGGGCTGTCGCCTCCGGTTCTTCCATGGTGAGCTTGCTATGCACCGAGGCTATCACGAGGTCCAGTTTCTTGAGCAAGTCCGGCCCGTAATCCAGCGATCCGTCGAGCCGGATGTCCGATTCTACCCCCTTAAGCACGACAAACGGCCCCACACGCTGGTTTACCGCATCAATCTCCTTCATCTGCTTGTTCAACGCCGCCGGCAGGACCCCGCCCGCGTACGCCGCGCTTTGGCTGTGGTCCGTGACGGTCATGTATTTGTAGCCGCGGTCGATACAGGCCCGCGCCAACTGCTCGATCGTGCAGGACCCGTCGCTGTACGTCGTGTGGCAATGAAACATCCCCACCAAATCGTCCAGATCGACCAGCCCCGGGATCGCCGCATCGAGTTCGCCCATATTCTCCCGCAGTTCCGGCGGGATGTAAGGCAGGTGCAGCCGCTTGTAGATGGCCGTTTCATCTTTGCACGGAACATTCTTGCCATCCTCGCGGAACAGCCCGTATTCGTTCAGCTTGAGCCCGAGGTCCTTGGCCCGCCCGCGCACCGCCACGTTATGGTCCTTGCTGCCGGTGAAATACAAAAGCGCATAAGGAAACTGCTGATCGGAAACCACCCGCAGGTCCGCCGCGATCCCCGTCCCCAGCACCACGCTCGACTTGGTGTCCCCGTGCGCCGTCACTGTCGCCACCGTCGGCGCCGTTACAAACGCCTCCATCAGCGGCCCCGGCGTCTTGCTCGAAGCCAGGATGTCGATGTCGCGGATCACTTCTTTCCGCCGCCGGATGCTGCCCGCGATTTCAATCCGCTGCACGCAAGGGTTGCCGGCAAGGTGGTCGCGCAAAATCTCCGCCGCGGTCAGCGCCGCGTCAAACAGAAACATCCCATGATGCTCCCGCGCAAACGCGATGCCCTTGAGGATATTCTCCTGCGTCTTTGCGCCGAACCCTTTGATTTGGGACAAGTGGTCCGAGGTGCAGGCCGCTTCCAACTCGTCCAGCGTCTTAATCCCGAGGTCTTTGTAGATGGTTTGAATCCGTTTCGCGCCCAGGCCCGGGATTCTGAAAAAGTCGAACAGCGTCGCCGGAAACTTCTTGCGCAAGTTCTCCAAATATTCCAGCCGGCCCGTCGTCAGGAGTTCCTCCAGCTTCTGTTCGAGGCTTTCCCCGACACCCTTCACTTCCCGCAGCCGTTTCTCCCCCACCAGCGTCTCGATCTCGATATCAAGTTGCTCGACCGCCCGCGCCACGTTCGAGTACGACCGCACCTTGAACGGATTCTCACCCGAAAGCTCCAGCAAAATGGCAATTTCATCCAGTACGGCGGCTACTTGCTTGTTGTCCATTCGAAGGCCTCTACAGGACAAAACGCTCTAATCTGCTTTACACTTCCAGTGCTTGAAGTCTCGAGGGGGGCATACCGCAACGAATCGGCTTTCGCCGGGTCGCGCTCGGTGGGGTCGAGCTCCTGCTCGACCGCAATTGCCGCCGCCGACTTGGCCTGTGGTTCACCGCCTCCACCGCCGCCCGGTCGCGCGGGAGCGCGACCCCACCGCACCCGACCCCACCGCACCCGCTCGTTTGTATCCTGCGCCAAGAAGACGTGCGCGCCTACTTCAGCTTCTTGGCGAGCCAGGCCAGGTTTTCGCCGAACCGGGCCACCGTATCAACGCCTTCCTTGTCTTCGGCGACTTGCCCCCGCGCCGTACCGAACGCCGTGTTCCAATAGGTCGAACCCGGCATAATCATGTCGTTGATCATGAACCAGAAGCACAGTTGCGCAAACGTGAAATTCTGGCCCCCGCGCCGCGCCACCACCACCGCACCGCCCAGCTTGCGCGAAAGCAGGTTGCCGTTCATCCGAGACACGTACCCCGCACGGTCCAGCACCGACATTATTTGCGGCGTCGCCGACCCAAAATACACCGGGGAACCCACCACCACAATGTCCGCCCCGCGCATCTTTTCCCAGATTTCCTTAAAATCATCGTCCTGATGAACGCAATTCTCGTCCTTGACCTTGGCGCACCCGCTGCACGCCCTGCAAGGCTCCACCCGTTTCTCCGCCAACCGGATCAGCTCGGTTTCAATACCCGCTTCCGAAATCTTCCCCAGGCACGTCTTCAGCAAGAATTCCGTGTTACCCTCAACCCGCGGGCTCCCGCAAATCCCAATAGCTTTCAAAATGCCCCTCCGCTGCTTAATCTCTTAT
>JAPLKX010000713.1 GCA_026387845.1 Candidatus Hydrogenedentota bacterium
GATTACGTCCTTAAATTTCGCTAAAAATATGTTCATGCGCCGCCGCTCCTTTCTCATGTTTGTGTTTGAACAGACAAGATCATGAGAATGCGACTGGCGCATTTTCAATTATTCTGGGTTGTGGGCAAAGCCCACGTCAGGGCCTTTTCGTCCCTTTTCTTGTTACCCGGCCTCCGTCTCGCCTGCACAGCCCTGCCCACGCGCGTGAATACGCCCCCCGGTTCAGTGTAAAATCCTCCATATAATTGGCTCGAAACGGAGGAACACGTATGGACCTTGCTCCGCTCATTCGCAACGTGCCCGATTTCCCAAAACCGGGCATTCAGTTCAAAGACATCACCACCCTGCTCAAAAACGCACGCGCGTTCCAATACGTCATCGACACCTGGAAGTGCAGGTACCTCGAACAGAACATACAGGCCATCGTCGGCGCGGATGCGCGCGGGTTCATTTTCGGCGGCGCGCTCGCCTACGCCATGCACCTCCCTTTCATCCCCGTGCGAAAACGCGGAAAACTCCCCGCAAAAACCATCAACGGCAACTTCGAGCTCGAGTACGGCGTCGATTCCGTCGAGATCCACGTAGACGCACTCGCCCCCGGCCAGCGCGTCGTACTCATCGACGACCTGCTGGCCACCGGCGGGACCATGGCCGCCACCGCGGCGCTCGTCAAATCGCTCGGCGCCGAGATCGTCGAGGTCTCCTTCCTGATCGAGCTCACCGCCCTCAAAGGCCGCGAGAAACTCGCCGGCTTGCCCGTACATTCATTCATTACGTTCGAGGAGTAATCGAAATTCATGGCCAATTCAGTCCCCGGCACCAACATCGAACTCATCCAGGAAGTCCCCCGCGGCAAGATCAAGCACGCCCTGTTCGATTTCGACGGCACCGTCAGCCTGCTCCGCGAAGGCTGGCAGGGCATTATGGCCCCCGTCATGATCGAAATGATCTGCGGCCGTACCAAACCCACCCCTGAGATTATCAACGAGGTCCGTCGCGTCATCGACGAAACCACCGGCATACAGACCATCTTTCAGATGCAGAAACTCGTCGAGATGGTCCGGGCGCACGGGCTTGTCCCCGAAAACGAAATTCTCGACCCATACGGCTACAAGGACATCTACAACGAACGACTCATGGTGCCCGTAAACGAGCGAATCGCACGGCTCGAATCCGGCCGCCTTACCGTCGAGCACGCTACCGTCAGGGGATCGCTCGAGTTCCTCAAAATGCTGCACGACCGCGGCGTCACCCTTTACGTGTTCAGCGGCACCGACCAGGACGACGTCCGAAACGAGGCGTCCAAAGTCGGCGCCGCAAAATACTTCGACGAGATCTGGGGCGCCGTCAGGTCTATTGAGGCCTACTCAAAAGAAAAAGTCCTCCGCGAACTTATCGCAAAGCACAACCTCCACGGCGCGGAAGTCATGGTCGTCGGAGACGGGCCCGTCGAAATCCGAAACGGCAAAGAGCACGGGTGCATCACCATCGGCGTGTGTTCCGACGAAGTCAATGGCCACGGGTGGTCTGACGAAAAACGCGCACGCCTCACAAAAGCCGGCGCCGACATGCTCATCCCCGATTTCACGCAAGCCAACGCCCTGACCGATTACCTGTTCAACGAATAAAACGTAACCGCGGTGGGGTCGCGCTCCCGCGCGACCGGGTGGCGGTGGAGGTGGCGCATGCAAAACCGAGGTCTGTTTCGCTACCCCACGGTCGAGCAGGAGCTCGACCCCACCGCGTTGCTGCATAAGATTTACGAAAGAATTTCACGCTCCTGATAATCAGGAACCCATCGCGGCATAGCCGCAACAAACCCGTTTTCACGGCGCGCCGTAGACGCGGCGTCCTCGCCGCGTCATTTTGTTCACGCTGGCCAATGTCCTGCCCCGTATGCTAGCATGTCCGCCGTGAGCCACAACGAGAGAAAACGCACCACGCGCCTGCTGCTGCCGGACGCCGACGTCCTCGGGTTTGCCGTGGCGACGTTCGTGGCCGGCGCCGTGGCCGCGTTCGGCCTGTTCCGGCTGCAGTTGACCGCGTTTGAGACTCTCCTGCGCGCCGGGCTCACCTTCGTCGTCACGTACGCCGCCGTGTTCATGCTGGTAAAGTACATCGTTTGGGCGATGCTGACCGAGATCGCCAGCAAACGTCGGCGCGAGTTTGAAATTCAGCGGCAGGCGCTCGCGGCGCAAAACGGCCATGGGTCGCGCCCGCCCGAGCAGGAGCCGGGAGAAGCGGGGAAATGATGCACTGCAGGATTTACATCGCGGTATGTGCGGCGTTGATTACGGCCATGGGATCTATGGCCCAGGCGCCGGATCTCGAAGGGTTGGACCTCGTCCTCAAAGCCATGCCCGAAGGGCCGGTCGCTCGAGTCAACGGCGTCGACATATCCAAGGACGAGTTCGCCGGCCTGTACTCCCAGCAAATCGCCATGCTCGAAAAAAGCGCCCAGCAAAAGGCGCCCGACTACGCCCGGCTGGACGCCGGCCTCGCCTGCCTGCGCATGCTTGTTCAGCGCGAGTTGATCTACCAGGAAGCCGTCCGCCAAAAAGTGGAACTGCCCGAGGCCGACCTCGACCAGCGGTGGAATACTGAAATGGAACGGATGAAGCAGGCCTTTTCGAGTAAATCGGCCAACAAGGAACCCTCCGAACAGGAGATCCTCGAGGCGGCCGGCGCGACCCGCGACGGCGCCCGCGCCGAGTTGCGAAAGGCGCTCCTCATCGAGAAAATGCGCGCCAACATCGCCGACCAGCAGAAACTCGATGTCGACGAGGCCGAGATCAAAAAGTTTTTCGACGAGCACGGGTCCGAGTTCAAACGGCCCGACCGCATCCACCTTAACCAGGTGTTTGTCACCTTCAAACCCACCGGCAAACCTGAAGACGAAACCAAAAAAGCCGATGCCCGCAAAAAAATCGAATCCGCACTCAGCCGAATCCATGCCGGCGAAAGTTTTGCCACCGTCGCCAAGGCCGTTTCCGAAGCGCCCGATAAAGACCGCGGCGGCGACCTCGGCTCGCTGCCCACAGAAATGCTGCCCCCGTTCTTCCTCGAGGAAGCCAACAAGCTGAAACCCGGCGAGATCAGCGGCGTCATCGAAAGCCAGTTCGGCTTTCACGTAATCAAGCTGGTCGAATCTGCCGCGGGCGGCGAGGTCACCTACGACCAGGTGAAACCCCGCATCCGCCAGATGCTCCTCGCCGAACAATCCGATAAGGCCGTCGACAAGTGGTGCGAAGAGTTCATGAAGAACCCGGGCGCCGTAGAAATCTTCCTCCAAATCGACCGGATCCTCGTCACCCACCCCGAATTGAGCGAAATGGCACAAAAAGCACTCGGGGCCGCCGAATCACCCGCCCCCGAAAAGAAAAAATCCGGCAAAAAATAAACCGGC